>NZ_JBYRFX010000705.1:0-15933 GCF_057815775.1 Inquilinus sp. | reverse complement strand
GACCGAAGGCGACCGGATCGACACCGACCTGGCCGACACAATCCTGCCGATCGAGGCCCTGATCCTGCGGTTCTGCCGCAAGGTGGGCGTTACCGCCGTCTGGTTCGAGGCCACGAAGGCCGGGCCGGCGGAGACGAGGGTACAGCTCGAGCCTTGGCCGGAGACCTCATACGGGCTCGGCCGCTTCCGCCCGATCGCGGCCGCCGATATCGGCCTGCCCGAGGGGCAGGTCTATATGCTCAACACCGACACCGGCGCGGTGTTCGACGAGAACGGCAGGGTCGTCAAGACGCTGACGGACATGCCCGTGCCGCCCGACTCTCCGCCGCCTGACCCCGGCCCCGGCAACACCGGGCCGCCTGGTGCAACCGTCCCACCGGCGACTGCGCCGCCCGGGACGGCCCCGCCGCCTGGGACGGCGATGGCGCCACCCGGGGGCGGCTGGGTCACGGTCGAGCGCGCCCCCGAGAACGAGCGCAACGACAACTGGCGCCGGATCAGCCTGGCCCAGCACATCTTCGGCTCCCGCTGACAGCGGCAATCCAGGCAGATCTTTGCGTTGCCTCTCCCGCTTGCGGGAGAGGTCGGAGGCGCTTGCGCCTCCGGGTGAGGGCCCTTTCCCACCGCCCGTGCCGGCCCCTCACCCGGTCTCGCTCCGCGAGCCCGACCTCTCCCCGCGCCGCGGGGCGAGGCAACGCGAAAGGATTTAATCGGCCCTCATTCCCACTCTGCGACCGGCCGGCGGCGGATCTCCAGGGTGGCGGGGATCGCCAGCCAGTCCAGGATGGCGACATTCCAGCCGGCGGCTTCGGCGATCGCCCGCACGTCTTCCGCCGTGGGCAGCGAGGCCGCCAAGCCGCCCGCGTCCACGCCATAGGACGGCCGCACGGCCGTGACCAGCAGCGTCTCGCCGACGCCGATCCGGGCGGCCAGAGCCGGGACCGAGGCCTGCGGGAACGCCAGATGGGTGTTCGGCGCGACATCGGCCTCGACCGCGCGGCGCAGGCCGCCGAGATCGGCCAGGCTGGAGGCATGGCCGTCGGCCACCGCGATGGTCAGCCCGGGCAGCGCCGGACCCTTGGCGTCGAGGGCCTGCAGCAGCTTGCCCCGGGTGCGGCTGTGCGCCGGCACGGCATGGCCGGACTCGACCACGGCCAGCGGTGCGTCGGACGAGATCCGGTGCAGTCGGATTTCCCAGTCGCCGGCGAAGGATTGCAGCGTCGTGACCGAAACCCCCGACATCGGATGCCAGGTGGTCTGGATCCACCCCTCCCCCACGGTCGACGCATCAAGGGCGCCGCGGCTGCGGAACTCCCGTCCATCGCGGCTGACAGCCAGCAGGTTGTCACCGCAGAAGCCGAGCGGCAGCCAGCGGTCGCCTTCCACGGCCAGGCCGAAGCGGGAGGAATAGGCCAGCTTGCCGTATTTGTCGGGCGCGCCGCGCATCTCGGTCCGCACCGGGCCGGCCGGCAGCGCCACCACGTCGCCGCGGCTGCGCCGCACCACCATCGAGGCGCCGCACAGCGTCGTGGTGCCGTCGGGCGCATCCAGCGCATCCTCCTGCGCCGTCCAGAACGGGTGGCTGTCCGGCAGGGCCAGCGGCAGGAAGGCCTTGAACGCCCAATAGGGCGAGCCGGGCGAGTTGTACTCCTCGCTCATCAGGTAGTTCGGCCAGCGATAGCCGACCGACAGGCGGCCGGCCGCGTCGAAGATCGGCTGCTGCATCCACCAGCGCAGCTGGCGGGCCCACAGGCCGCGGATCTGGCCCCAGGGCAGCGCCTCGACCCCGGCATAGGCCAGGGCGCCCCAGAAGCCGGCCATGGCGAAGCGGTAGGTCAGCGACCGGCCGATCGCCAGCGCCGCACCATCGGCGCCGAACCAGTCGCGGAAGCCACGGGCAAAGGCGGTGGCACGGTCGCGATAGGCCTGCGCCCGCACCGGGTCGCGGTCGCCGGCATGGGCGGCGTAGATCAGCCCGTAGAACTGCAGCGCGAAGCCGTTGTAGTGGTCGATCCAGCCGCCGGCGCCGTCGCCATACCAGCCCTCGGCGCCGGTGAAGTCGTCGATCCGGGCCAGGTGGCGGTCGCGCGACGCGGTGTCGATGGCGACGCCCACCCGCTCCAGCCCCAGCCCGGCCATGACGGGGAAGAAATGCCAGTTGTTGTCGGCCATCTGCACCGACTGGATGCCGCCGAGCCAGGTCGCCGCGCGCTGCTTCGCCGCCTCCGGCAGCGGCTGCCACAGCCGGTCCGGCGCCAGGGCCAGGGCGAAGCCCAGCGCCGCCATCTCGACCGAGCGCTGGTCGCTGTCGGTCACCGCCTCCCAGTATTCCGGATGGTCGGGGTCGGTGCCGTTGGCCAACCCCTCGCGGAACTTGTCCCAGAGGTCGAAACCGCCGCCGCCGGCATGCAGCGGCGCCAGGCCCCACAGCGGCCTGGCATAGCCCTCGAACCACTGCGCCTTGCGGTTGAAATGCGCGGAATCGAGGCCCAGCCGGATCTGCGCCCGGCCGGGGCTGAAGCCCGAGTCCAAGGGTGTGGTCAGGTCGCGCAGCAGGCGCTGCACATCGGCGCGATTGGCCAGCGGGTTGCCGCGCGTGCGTTCAGCTGTGTCGCTCATTTCGATGCCCAGAGCAGGCCGCGGCGCAGGATCTCGCGCATTTCAGGGTGTTCGAACTCACGCACCACATGGCCCAGCGCGGTGTAGAACACCCGCCCGGCGCCATAGCGCTTCTTGTACACCACCGGCATGGTCACGCCGTCGATCCAGGCGGCGTGCTCACCGGAGAAGGTGGTGGTGGCCAGCACCTCGATCGCCGGGTCGACATGCAGGTAATACTGTTCCGACAGGTAGTCGAAGTCCCCGATCCCGGCCATCACGGGGTCATCCGGCCGGGTGACGTTCACCCGGAACGGGATGATGTTGCCGGGGTGGGCCACCCACTGGCAGCCAGTCATGAAGTGGAAGGCCACCGCCTCGCGGAACGACCCGGCCAGGCAGCCATGATAGCCGGCCAGGCCGGCCCCGCCTTCGACCGCGGCCAGCAGGTTGTCCAGCGGCTCCTTGGTAATGGCGGAGCGGGTGAACATCGGCACGATCAGGTCCATCTCGCGCAGCGCCGGGTCGGCGAAGGCGTTGACGTCGCCCTCGACCCGGACGTCGAAGCCCTCGTGCCGCAGCATGGCGGCAACATAGGCAGCCCCCTGTTCCGGCTCATGGCCTTCCCAGCCACCCCAGACGATCATGGCGCGTTTCATCGCGGTCTCCTCAGGGCTGGCGGACCCAGCCCTCGTAACGGGAATGGCCGGGGCCGATCGGCAGATCGACCACCGTGCCG
Source organism: Inquilinus sp. (assembly GCF_057815775.1). Classification (NCBI taxonomy): domain Bacteria; kingdom Pseudomonadati; phylum Pseudomonadota; class Alphaproteobacteria; order Rhodospirillales; family Rhodospirillaceae; genus Inquilinus; species Inquilinus sp. The sequence goes on along the minus strand of NZ_JBYRFX010000705.1, from coordinate 12,596 downwards.
GTTTCAGCGGCGTGGAACAGGCCGGTGATCAGCTCGAGCGACCGGCGGGCGTCGTCCAGCGTCACCGGGAATGGCCCGCCGCTGGCCAGCGCCTCATGGAACAGCTCGAACTGCCGGGCGAAGTTGGCCTTCTGCGATGGCATCCCAGCCATGGCGCGGCGGATGCGGTCCCCCGCCTCCGGGCTGGCCGGGATCACCGTCCAGTCCAGCTCCGCCGGGCGGCCGGCGTCGTTGTCGTCGCCCTGCACCTCGAAGGCGACATGCTCGAAGCAGAAGCGCATCCGGGTGATCTGCCGGGCCGAACCGAGCGTGGCGGTCAGCGAGGCCAGCGAGCCGTCGGCCATGACCAGGCTGCCGACGGCGCAATCCTCGACCTCGACCGGGTTGACCCGCGTGGTCTTGAAGCCGGCGACGGTCGCGGCCGGGCCCATCAGGAAGAACAGCAAATCGTGCATGTGGATCGCCTGGGTCAGCAGCACGCCGCCCAGCTCCGACGCCAGCTTGCCGCGCCACGGCACCTGGTAATAGTCCGGGCCGCGGCGCCACGCCGTCTCGACCGACGAGACATAGGCCTTGCCGGCCAGGCCGCTGTCGATGACGTGCTTCACCCGGGCCAGCCCGTCGCCGAAGCGGTACTGGAAGATCGGCATCGCCCGCCGGCCCGACTCCGCCTCGGCCCGGCGCACGGCGTCGAGCTGCGCCAGCGACGCGACGAACGGCTTCTCGCAGATCACATGCTTGCCGGCCGCCAGCGCCGCGGTGATGCCACCGAAATGATGGTTCGGCGGGGTGCAGATCGACACCACGTCGACCTCCGGCATCGCCAGCACGGCGTCGAGGCTGCCGGCGGTGCGCGGGATGCCGTGGCGGGTGGCGAAATCCTGCGCCCGCGCCGGGTCGGCATCGGCCGCCGCGACCAGCTCGAACCGGTCCGGCAGCTGGGCGAATCCCCGCTCGACCTGCGATCCCGCGACCCAGCCGCAGCCGACGATCGCCAGCCTGAGCCGGCTCACCTCGGCTGCAGCAGGGCGTTGCCCTGCTCGACCAGTTGCTGCGCCGCCTGGTCGATGGTGAGGTTGCCGAAGGCCAGCTGGTCCGCCGTCTGGCGCAGCACGGTGCGGTCGAATTCCTGCGACCCCTTCGGCACCGGCGGCGGATAGGCGCTGACCTTGTCGGCCAGGAAATTGACGTAGTCGACCGAGGCGCGCTCGGTCTCGTTCAGGGTCGGCAGGATCGCCTCGCGCACCTTGGGTGACATCGGCACGCCGCGCTCGACCCCCAGGATCTTGCCGGCCTCCACGTCGTTGACGAAGAAGTTGATGAAGGCCGCCGCCGCCTCACCATTCTTGCTGGTGGCGCCGATGCTCCAGATCAGCGCCGGCCGGTAGTAATGGCCGGACGGGGTGCCGCCGCCGGCCGACGGCACCATGGTGATGCCCAGCTCGTTAGGCATGACAGCCTGGTAGCCGACCAGCTGGTTGGAATAGGTGAAGCCCATCGCCGAGCTGCCGCGGCTGAGCGGGTTGGTCTCGATGATGTTCTGTTCCTGGGTCTGCAAATCGGCCGTGACCGTGCCGTTCTTGATCCGCAGGTCCTCCCAGTAGGCGTAGAATTCCTTGGCGTCCTCGACGCCGAAGCCCAGCGGTCCCTCTTCGGTGAACAGGGCCTTGCCGCGCTGGCGCAGCCAGACATCGAGCACATAGGCGTAGCGGGCGCCGTAGGGCGCGCCGAAGAACTGGTCCTTGCCGGCGGCCTTGGTCAGCTCGATCGACAGCTCGGCGAACTGGGCCCAGGTCGTGTCCGGCGTCGGCACCGGCAGGCCGGTCTTGGCGAAGACGGACGTGTCGTAGAACATCGAGAACGAGTTCAGCCCCAGGCCGATGCCCTGGATCTTGCCGTCGACCTTGCACAGATCGAGGATCTTGCTGCCGAAGGCATCGACGTCGAGCGGCTTGGGGATGAACGGATCCAGCGCCATGGTGGCACCGCGGCGGGCATAGTCGGAGATCGTGCCCGGCTCGAGCTGGAAGATGTCGGAGATGTTGCGGCCGGCCATCTGGGTCGACAGCTTGGTCCAGTAGGCGTCGCCGCTGACCGCCTCGCCGACGATCTCGACGCCGGATGTCTTCTGCTTGTACAGCTCGGCGACGCCGAGGGTGCGCTTGGCCCGGTCCTGCGATCCCCACCAGGCCATGCGCAGCCGGGTGTCGTCGGCCCGGGCGGAACCGGTGCCGAGAGAGAGTGCCGCCGTGGCGGCGATCGAGGTCTGCAGGAACGAACGGCGATTCAAAGCCATCATCGACGGGCCTCCCCCTGGTGCCGGCGGGCGCCGGTGGCGCCGCCATGTTATAACCATTTGGTTACTTATTATTGGCGAGAGTCGCGCGATGTCAAATGGGTTATCGGACCCCAGGCGTCGCCTGCCTGGCCGGGCCTATGTAACCAATTGGATATAACTGTGAGAGCGATGCCGGCCCCGACTCAGGCGCAAACGCCAAAGGGCCGGCCCTGCCGGAGCCGGCCCTCATGGCAGACAAAGCGACGCCTCAGCGCGCGTCGAGCGGCACCGTGGTCACCGGGGCCGCGCCGCGCCCGGGCACGGCGGACGGCGCCGCCCGCCGGTGCAGGCCGAGCCGGCCTTCGAGCAGGCCGAAGGCGCGGGCGATGATCCAGGTCATGACCAGATAGATCAGCGCCGCGGTGATCAGCGGCTCATAGGTGCGGAAGGTCTGCGCCCGGATGATGTTGGCCTCGCCCATCAGGTCGCGCACCGTGATGGTGAAGACGATGGCGCTGGCCTTGAGCAGCAGCACCGTCTCATTGGCGAAGACCGGCAGGCTCTGGCGCAGTGCGATCGGCAGCACGATACGCCGCATCAGCAGGCCTTGCCGCATGCCGACCGACCGCGCGGCCTCGACCTCGCCGCGCGGCACCGCCTGGATCGCGCCGCGCAGCACCTCGCCGGAATAGGCGGCGGTGTTGATGCTGAGCGAGATGAAGGCGCACCAGACGGGGTCGCGCAGGATCGGCCAGAGGAAGCTGTGCCGCACGCCCGGGAACTGGGCCAGGCCGTAATAGATCATGAACATCTGCACGATCAGCGGTGTGCCGCGCATGAACAGGATGTAGAGGAAGGCCGGGCCCTTCAGCCACCAGTGGCGCGACACCCGCGCCAGCGCGACGGGCAGCGCCAGCAGGTTGCCGCAGATCATCGTGGTCACGACCAGGAAGACCGTGATCACGCTGCCGTTCAGCAGGTTGACCAGGATGCGCTGGATGAAGTCGAAATCCATGGTCATGACCGCCGGAAGCCGCGGCCATACGCCCGCTCGGCCAGTTGGAACACGCCGACCGAGACGATGGTGAGGGCCAGGAAGATCAGGGCGACGACGGCGTAGAAGGTGAAGGGCTGGCGGGTGGTCGCCGCCCCGGTCGCAGCGATGCCCAGCAGGTCGCGCATCCCGACCACGCTGATCAGCGCGCTGTCCTTCAGCACCACGACCCAGAGATTGCCGAGCGCCGGCAGGGCGAAGCGGATCGCCTGGGGTAGCACGACCTTGAAGAACCTCACCGCGGGCGGCAGGGCCAGCGACTTCGCCGCCTCGATCTGGCCCGGCGGCACCGCCTGGATGCTGGCGCGGAACAGCTCGGTGGCATAGGCGCCGCAGACGAAGCCGAGCGACGCCACCGCCGCGGCAAAGGCGTCGATCTCGACCTCGACCCCCGGCACGACAAGGCCGATCAGCCCGCGCAGGGCGGTGGTGCCGCCGTAATAGACGAACAGGATGATCAGGATGTCGGGCACGCCGCGCACGACGGTCGTATAGGCGTTGCCGAGCGCCCGGACCGGCCGGGGCCCGGCCAGCTTGGCCCAGGCCCCGAGCAGGCCGAACACCAGCCCGACGACGAAGGAGGCGGCCGCGATCTCGACCGTGATGATCGTCCCGGCGACGAGCTGTGCCCCCCAGCCCGTCTCACCAAAGCCCAGCAGGGTGACGAGATCGTCCATGCCCCCGGCCTCAGCCGTAGATGTCGAAGCTGAAGTACTTGTCGTTGATCTTCTTGTAGACGCCGTTGGCGCGGATCGCCTTGATCGCGGCGGAGAACTTGTCGCGCAGGGCCGTGTCGTCCTTGCGCACGGCGACGCCGACGCCGTCACCCATCATCGGGTCGATGAAGGGCTTGCCCTTGACCTCGAAATCCGTGCCATCGGCCGATTTCAGGAAAGCATCCAGCGCCACGCCGTCGGCCAGCAACAGGTCGACCCGGCCGGCGATCAGGTCGAGATTGGCATTCCCCTGCGTGTCATAGGTCTTGATCGTGACGATGTCCTTGTACTTCGCCTCGATATAGGCGGCATGGACGGTCGAGATCTGGACACCGACGGTGTTGCCCTTCAGCCAGTCCGGCGAGATGTCGACGGTCTCGCTCTTGGGGCCGATGAATTCGGCCGGGGAGTTATAGTACTTGTCGCTGAAGTCGACGACCTGCTTGCGCTCGGCTGTGATCGACATCGAGGCGATGATGCCGTCGAACTTCTTTTCCTGCAGCGCCGGGATGATGCCGTCCCAGCTCTGGATCACCCATTCGCACTTGACCTTCATCTCGGCGCACAGCGCGTCGCCGATCTCGATCTCGAAGCCGTTCAGCTTGCCCTGGGCATCGACCCAGCTGTAGGGCGGGTAGGATTCCGGCGTGGTGCCGATGCGCACCGTGTCCTGCGCGACGGCGGGGCCGGCAATGCCGGCGAGGGCCGCAACCGCCAGGCAGGCGGCGAGGGTCAGACGGTTCATGATGGCTAGCGCTCCCTGTTTCTTGTTTCGATGGTAGCGGCCCCTCAGGGTTCGAGGGGCCCGGGCCTCGCGGTCGCGCTCGGCGAACCGCAGACCAGTTTCATGAGATCGTCGCCGGGCCGCGTCCGGCGGTGGGCCCGGCGGGTCAGCACCACGCCGGATTGGGGCGCCAGCACCGGCACCGCCCCGCCCTCCTCGCCCGGCCGGACCAGGATGGTGGCCAGCAGGTCGCCCGCCGCGACCCGGTCGCCGGGCTTGCGGGCGACGCTGATGGCGCCACCCGCCGGGGCCCTGACCATCTCGACCCGTTCCAGCGGCACGGCCGACCCGGACCAGTCATGGTCCGGCGGATCGCCGGCGATCACGCCGCGGCCGGCAAGGAAGCGGAACAGCCCGTCGGCATCCCGGCCGCCCAGATCCGCATCGACATCGCCCAGGCCGCGCAGCTCGACCGTCGAGATGGCACGGCCGGCCAGGTCGCCGCTGCGCAGATAGGGGGTCAGGCAGGCATCCTCGAAGGCGCCGCCACCGTCGCCGTCCCACAGCAGCACGGCTTCGGCATCCAGGGCCGTCGCCAGATCCGCCATGGCCGGCCACAGCGCCGCGGGGATGTAGAGATACAGCGGCGATTCATCGTCGCAATGCAGGTCGAGGATGATGTCGGCCGGCAGCGCCAGGGCCAGCAGCCGCGCCTTCAGCCGCTCGGTCGCCGGCAGCACCGCGTCGGGGCCCGGCAGCAGCGCAGGGTCGGGCCGGTCGAGCAGCGGGAAGTCGCGGTTGAAATTGATCCGCGTGTCGAGATCGTAGCGGCCCTGTCCGCCGCCATGCAGCCATTGCTGCTGCCCGATCGGGTTGGCCAGGGGCACGATGGTGATGTCGCCGCGGATGTCGCCCGCCGCTTCGGCCCGGCGCAGCCTGGCGCAGAGCGCGTCGAGGGCGGCAACCCCGGGCAATTTGTCGGCATGCAGGGCTGCCTGGAGGTAGGCGGACGGGCCGCCGCCGCGACCGCGGAAGCGCAGCACCGGAATCCGCCATTCGACTCCCGGCATGTCGCCGGGAATCACGTCCCAGGATCGCTCCATCGCCTGCCTGCTGTTCGAGTTGGATCGATCATGCCGCGCGCTTCAGGCGGCGTCTTTTGAAATCGGCCAGGATTTCGCGTGCGGCGTTGTGACCGGGGGCGCCCGTCACGCCGCCGCCGGGATGGGTGCCCGACCCGCACATGTAGAGGCCCGGCACCGGCGCGCGATAATCGCCATGCCCGAGCACCGGCCGGGCCGAGAACATCTGGTCGAGCGACAGCGCGCCATGGAAGATGTCGCCGCCGATCAGCCCGAAGGTGCGTTCGAGGTCGAGCGGGCTGTTGATCTGGCGGCCCAGCACTGAGGCCTTGAAGTTCGGCGCCCAGGCATTGACCGTGTCGATGACCAAATCGGCCGCGGTCTCGCGATGGTCGTCCCAGCTCGCGCCGTCCGGCAGCTTCGGATCGAAATGCTGGCAGAACAGGCTGGCAACGTGCTGGCCCGGCGGCGCCAGCGTGTCGTCCAGCGTCGACGGGATCAGCATCTCGACGATCGGCGTCTTCGACCAGCCGCCAGCCTTGGCGTCGAGATAGGCCTTGTCCATGTAGTCCAGGCTGGGGCCGAAGATGATGCCGCTGGTGTGGTGGTCGGCCAGCGTCTTGCCGGGCAGGCAGGTGAAATCAGGCAGTTCCGACAGCGCGACGTTCATGCGGAAGGTGGCGGAGCCGCATTTGAAGCGCTCTATCCGCTCGCGGAAATCCTGCGGCAGCGCCGCCGGGTCGACCAGCTTGCCGTACAGCAGCTTGGGGTTGAGGTTGGAGACGATGCAGCCGGCGCGGATGATGTCGCCGGCCTCGGTCACCACGCCGACGGCGCGGCCACCTTCGACGATCACCTCGCGCACGCCGGCATCGGTGCGGATCACCGCGCCGCGCGACGCCGCCGACTTGGCCATCGCCTGCGTGATCGCGCCCATGCCGCCGATGGCATGGCCCCAGACGCCCTTCTTGCCATTCACCTCGCCGAACACATGGTGCAGCAGGACATAGCCGGTGCCGGCATGGCTGGGGCTGGCGTAGTTGCCGACGATGCTGTCGAAGCCGAACAGCGCCTGCACCACCGGCGTCTCGAACCAGCCTTCCAGGATGTCGGTCGCCGATTTGGTGAAGAGGTCGAGCAGGTCGCGCCGCATCACCATGTCGAGCTTGCGCAGCCGGTTGCCGAGCGAGCCAGCCTTGATCAGCTCCGGCAGCGCGCCGGACCAGCCGCCGCTGGCGACATTCGGCGGAGTGCGCAGCACGATGTCGCGCAGCACGTCGGCGATGACGTCGAGCCGGTCGCCATAGGCATCGTAGCGTTCGGCGTCGCGGGCCGAGAACCTGGCGATCTCCGCCTTGGTCCGGCCCGGGCCGGACAGCAGGTAGCGGCTCTCATCCACCGGCAGGAAATTGGCCAGCCGCCGTTCCACCACCTTCAGGCCGTGGCCCGGCAGGTCGAGGTCACGGATGACCTTCGGGTTGAGCAGGCTGACCGTGTAGGCGGCGACGGAGTTGCGGAAGCCGGGATGGAATTCCTCCGTCACCGCGGCGCCGCCGACCACCTTGCGGCGTTCCAGCACCGTCACCTTCAGACCGGTTGCGGCGAGATAGGCGGCGCAGACCGGCCCGTTATGGCCCCCGCCGATGATCGCGACGTCGAAAACCTGAGTGTTCGCCATGAAGTCTCGCCGGATGGCGGGCCGCGGCGGGCCCGCATAGGTCAGGGGGTCGTCACTCCGCCGCAAAGGCGGGCGCGTCCGATGCGGTGCGGCGCAGGCTCCAGCCCGGCGGCGGGGGCCGGTGCAGCCGGCTTTCCGGGATCAGCCGGCGCATGGCGCGGGCGAAGCTGCGCAGGCAGACCTCGGTGGAGCCGAGCGGGCCGACGGTGTAACTGGACGACCCCATACCGGCCTGGACCCGGTCGATCAGCGTCTTGTCCTCGAGGCTGACCGAACGGTTGATCCGCCAGTTGAGGTAGCGCGCGGCCTTCATCTCGGGCCGGTGGTCCGGATGGACATAGGCGATCTCACGGATCATCGTCTCGGTCGGCGAGACCGGGATGAACTGCATGAAGTCGATCTGGTCGGGGTAGATGTCGATCGCGATGTTGGGCCAGAGCTTGAAGTAGGTCCACAGCCGCTGCCGCTCCGGCGGCAGATGCGGCACCTCGGGCAGGAAGTGCTGATAGGCCCGTTCCGACAGCACGGCGGAGGGACGGTCCTGCAACTGGCCCCACATCTTGTCGACCCAGGGCCGCGCCTCGACGCCGTAGCCGCGGCCGAACAGCCGGGTCAGGCCGGGATGGGCAACGGTGATGTGCAGCCCGTCGGAATAATTGTCGGCGACGTTCTTCCAGTTCACCGACCGCGGCCGCAGGGTGACGCGGCCGAGCGGCACCATCTCTTCGATCCGGTACGCCGCCAGCTCCTCGCCATAGGGGCCCATCATCTCGGCGACGCTGGGCGTGCCGGGGGCCAGGCGGATGAAGATGAAGCCGCAGAACACCTCGTGATCGACCGGCACCAGCCCGTGGCTGCCGAAGTCGAAATCGCCGTAGCTGGCGCGCTGCGGCATGCCGATCAGGCGGCCGTCATGCTCATAGGTCCAGGCGTGGTAGGGGCAGACGATGCGGCTGCCGCAATTGCCCTTCGGCCCGTCCAGCAGCCGCGCCGCGCGGTGGCGGCAGACATTGTGGAACGCCCGCACCGCCCCGTCCCGGCCGCGCACGACCATGATGGTCTCGCCCAGGAATTCGAAGGTGTGGAAATCGCCGGCCAGCGGGATGTCGTTGAGATGGCAGACGATCTGCCAGGACGACCGGAAGATCGCCTCCTGCTCGACCGCGTAGAATTCGGGGTCGCGATAGATCCACGCCGGCAGGCTGACCTCGTCATCCGGCTGCGGATTATCCTGGGTCGGCACGTCCCCGCGCCGCGACATCGCTTCGATCATGGCTGGCTCCCTCGGCCTTGCCGGCCGCCTTGTTATACGACCGTATAACAGTGGCGAGAGCGCCGTCAATCGTCCCTCGCGACTATTTTCATTGCCGCCACGGACGGGCCGGGCCATAGCGACATCAAGGTCTTCGATCGCGGCAAGGATTGAGGGAAAACGATGCCCGCCGTGCGACTGAGCGCCCAGGATCAGAACATGGCCCGCGGCGGTGCCGGGCCGGCGGCCGCCCTCGCCATGGCGCTGGTGGCGCGCTTCGCCGAGGCGGTCGGCGCCCCGCATCTGATCGACATATCAGGCGCCCATGTCGATGGCTGCCTGTATCACGGCCAGGTCAGCCTGGATTTCGTCGAGCGGCTGGCTGTCGATGGCGGCAAGGTTCGGGTGCCGACCACGCTGAATGTCGGGTCGATGGACCTGCTGCACCCCGAGCTGGTGCATGGGCCGGAGGCGCAGCGCCAGGCCGGCCGGCGGCTGATGGAGGCGCATCTGGCGCTGGGCTGCGAGCCGAGCTTCACCTGCGCGCCGTACCAGACCCGGTTCCGGCCGGAATTCGGCCAGCAGATCGCCTGGGGCGAATCCAACGCCATCGTCTTCGCCAATTCGGTTATCGGCGCGCGCACCAACCGCTATGGCGACTTCATCGATCTGTGCTGCGGCCTGACCGGGCGGGCGCCGGCCTTCGGCCTGCATCTGGACGAGAACCGGCGCGGCCGGCTGCTGTTCCGGCTGCGCGGCCTGCCGGCATCGCAGCACCCGACCGACGCGCTGTATGTCGCCGCCGGCTATGTCGTCGGCGAGCGTGCGGGCGACCGCGTGCCCGTGATCGAGGGCCTGCCGCCGCCGCAATCCGAGGATCAGCTCAAGGCGCTGGGCGCCGTCGCCGCCTCCTCCGGCTCGGTCGCGCTGTTCCACGCCGTCAGCATCACGCCGGAGGCGCCGACGCTGCGCGACGCCCTGGGCGGGCACGAGCCGGACGAGATCATCGAGATCGGGCCGGACGATCTGCGCCGGGCGCTGGCCAAGCTGTCGACCGCGGCCGACGGCGCCAGGCTGGCCGCGGTCAGCCTGGGGACACCGCATTTCTCGCCGGCCGAGTTCCGGGCGCTGATCCCCCTCCTGCCCGGCTTCCGGCCGGCGCCGGGCGTGGAGGTCTATGTCAACACCGGCCGGGAGACCCATGCGGCCCTGGCCGAGGCTGGGCTGCTGGCCGGGATCGAAGCGGCGGGGATCACCGTGCTGACCGACACCTGCACCTATGTCACCTCGGTGCTGCGCAACCTCAGCGGCGTGGTGATGACCAATTCGGGCAAATGGGCGCATTACGCGCCCGGCAATCTCGGCGTCGAGGTCGCCTTCGGCTCGATCGAGGATTGCCTGGCCTCGGCGGCGTCCGGCCGCGTGGTGCGGAGCGGGCCATGAAAGTGATTGCCGCGAAGACGCTGGTCGAGGGTGAGGCCGAAGGGCCGGTCGCCGCCTGGGCCGTGCCGCTGAGCTTCTGGGGCGGGCTGGATGTCGCCACCGGCCGGGTGGTCGACCGGTCGCACCCGGCCTGCGGCGAGGTGGTCACCGGCCGCATCCTGGTGATGCCCTCCGGCCGTGGGTCGAGCTCCAGCAGCTCGGTCCTGGCCGAGGCGATCCGCTGCGGCACAGCGCCGGCAGCGCTGGTGCTGGCGGCGGCCGACCCGATCATCGCCATGGGCGCGATCGTCGCCGGCCGGCTCTACGGCACGGCCTGCCCGGTGGTGGTCTGCGCACCGTCCGATCTTGCCGCCTTTGCCAAGGGCGGCCGGGCCCGGGTCTCCGCCTCGCCCGACGGCACGGCCAGCATCACCCTCGACGCCGGCTGAAGGCCCGCGGCCTCACCGCGCCCGAGCCTCGCCTTCCGGCGCCCGGTCGATCAGTTGCTCGATCTCGGCCATCACGGCCGGCGGCAGCGGCCCCTTCGCGAGCGCGCCGACATTCTCCGCGACCTGGGCCACGCTGCGAAAGCCGGGGATCGGCAGGGTGCGGGGCGACTTGGCCCAGAACCAGGCGAGCGCGCCCTGGGCCGGGGTGCGGCCGTCGGCGGTCAGCAGGTGGCGGATCCGGGCCAGCCGGTCGGCGAAGGCGGGCACCACCCGGCCGTCCTTGAAATAGTCCATCCAGTCGAAGCTGTTGGCGCGGACATCGTTGCGCGGCAGGGCATCGCCCGCGGCGAACTTGCCGGTCAGCAGGCCCATGGCCAGGGTGACCGGTTGATCGAGACCAACCCCTCCCGCTCGGCCACGGCGATCATCCCGGGCGCATCGAAGAACAGGTTCATGCCGTGCTGCACGGCGACGAAGCCGTTGCGCCCGGCATGGGCGGCCGCCCGCTCCGGCCAATCCGTGCTCCAGCCATAGGCGCCGATCGTGCCGGCGGTACACAATTCGTCCAGCACATCGAACACCTCGCCCGCCCGGTCGATGGCGAAGTCGTTCAGGTGCAGCTGCACCAGGTCGAGGCGGTCGCGCTGCAGCCGCCGCAGCGAGGCCTCCACCGCGCCGCGGGTCTCGCGGGCCAGGTCGCCATCATCGATGCTGCCGGCCATCTGCTTCGTCACGGGATCGAAGCGGTTGCCGAGCTTGGTCGCGACCACCACGTCGTCGCGGCCGGCCAGGGCCTGGCCCAGCACCACCTCCGAATGGCCGGCACCGTAGACATCGGCGGTGTCGAAGAAGCGGATGCCGAGATCCAGCGCGTGCCGGATGGCGGCGATGGACTGGTCATCATCGACCTCGCCATAGCCCAGCGGCGTGTCCCCGGCGAAGAATGGCCCGCCGATCGCCCAGCAGCCCAGGCCGAGGCGCGGGATCTCCCGCCCGTCCCACAGGGGGATCGTGACGGCGGAGTCTGTGGTTGATGCATCCATGGTCGCCATCCTTTTCATCGGAGAAACGCTCGACCAGGACGATATCGGCTAAGATGGCTCTTCCGGAACGATCGAGGCTGCAAAGGCCTTTTCAAAAATGAAACACCAGGTCGATTGGCAGGATATCCGCCTGTTCCTGGCCGTGGCCCGCGGCGAAGGGCTGAGCGGCGCCGCCCGCCAGGCGGGATCGAGCCCGGCGACGCTGGGGCGGCGCATGACGGCGCTGGAGCGGGGCCTGGGCCAGCGCCTGTTCATCCGGGAGCGCCTGGGCTACCGCCTGACCGAGGAGGGCCGCCAGTTCCTGGCCCAGGCGGAGGAGATGGAGGCGGCGGCCACCGGCATCGAGCGCTGGCGCGACGGCCTGTCGCCACGCCGCAGCGTGCGGATCTCGGCCGGCACCTGGACCTCCTGGTTCCTCGCCCGAAATATCGAGGCGCTGTGGCCGGTCGATGCCGCCTGGTCGATCGATTTCGTTGCCGCCAATGCCAGGCTCGACATCGCCCGCGGCCAGGCCGATATCGGCATCCGCAACCGCCGGCCGGAGGAGCCCTGGCTGGCCGGACGGCGCACCGGCGATGTCGCCTTCGCCGTCTATGGCCGCCGCGGCGCCGTGCTGGGCGATCGCTGGATCGGCGTCACCGGCGACGGCGCCATCACCCCGTCGGCCCGCTGGGTGGCGGAACGGCACGCCGCCGAGACCGTGATGCGCGGCAACGACCCCAGGCTGATCCTGGACCTGCTGCGGCGCGGAATCGGCCGGGCCGTGCTGCCCTGCTTCGTGGGCGACGCCGAACCCGACCTCGAACGGCTGCAGCCGGTCGAGGAGCTGCGCAGCCAGCAATGGCTGGCGCTGCACGAGGATGAACGCCGCACCCCGGCGGTGCGCGCCGTGATCGAG
>NZ_JBYRFX010000704.1:0-7956 GCF_057815775.1 Inquilinus sp. | reverse complement strand
CGGCCCGCAGCCGGGGGCGCGGCCGGTCCGGCACCACCAGCAGGGCCCCGATCGAACGGCCGTCGGCGATGACCGGATTGAACCATTCGGGCCGCAGGCCCTCCGGCAGGCGGTGCGCCCAGTCCTCGACCGCGACAGTGCGATCGAGGCCTGGCACCCGGTCGCCGACAAGGATCGGCAGCGAGACCTTGCCGGTGGTCTGCACCAGCCGGCCATGCCGGTCGATCACGATGATGCCGGCAGCATCGGCGGATGACAGGCGGCGCAGGCAGACCTCGAGCAGCTGCATCCGCTCGCGCGTCGACCGTTCGGTCAGCACCATCTCGATCTGCCGGGCCGCGGCCACCGCCAGGCCCAGGTTGTTGCGCTGATAGGTCGAGGGCGGGCCGGAGATGTCGATCACACCCATGATCGCGCCGGTGCCGGGCTCGAAGATCGGCGATCCGGCGCAGGTCCAGCCCTTGATGCCTTCGCAGAAATGCTCGGCGGCGTGGATCTGGGCCGGTCGGCCGGTGGCGATCGCCGTGCCGATGCCGTTGGTGCCGACGACATCCTCGCGCCAGTCGCCGCCGGACATCAGGTGGATGTTCTCGCCCTTCTCCAGCGTCGGCATGTCCCCGACCGCCTGCAGCACGACCCCGTCGGGGTTGGTCAGCAGCATGATCGAGCCGGATCCGGCCATCAGGTCGACCGCATCCGCGAACAGCCCCGAGGCGGCGGAGACCAGATCGACGTGGCGGCGCCGAAGCTCCCCCATCGCATCGCTGCGCACCGCGATCGGCGCGGACCGCCCGGTCGGGTTGACGCCGGAATGCAGGCTGCGCTGCCAGGAGGCGACGACGAAGTTCTTGGCCGGGACCGTCGCCTGCGGCTCGCCGGACAGATAGCGCTCCCAGGCCAGCATGGTGTCGGTCGCCTCGCAGGGCGCGCCGACGAAGGCCGGCGGGGCGCTCGGGCGATTCAGGCCGGTCGACGGTTCGTCACGTCTGGACATCGGTCGCTCCCGGTTGCCGGCCGTCTTTTTCGGGCGATCGGTTCGGCCGATCGTCCCGCGACCGTTGTCATTTGATACTCTACACCATTCCTGCCCCCACCGTTCACCCCCCGCGGCATGGGCCTTTCGACCAGTCTTTCACCGCCCCGCCGGCCGTCACGCCGCGGTCAGGATGACCTTCAGCGCCTTCTCCTTCGCGGCATTCGCGAAGACGGCATAGGCCTGCAGGATGTCCTGCAGCGCGAAGCGGTGGGTGATCAGCCCCGCCGGCGACAGCTTGCCCGACTGCACCGTCTTCATCAGCATCCGCGTGGTGTTGGTGTTCACCAGCCCGGTGGTCAGCGTGATGTTCTGGATCCACAGCGTTTCCAGATGCAGCTCGACGCTCTTGCCATGCACGCCGACATTGGCGATGTGGCCGCCCGGCGCGATCACCTTCTGGCAGATGTCGAAGGTGGCGGGGATGCCGACCGCCTCGATCGCCACGTCGACGCCGACACCGTCCGTCATCGCCATCAGGGTCTCGACCGCCTTGCCGCCCGACACGTCGATCGTGTCCGTGGCGCCGAAGCGCCGCGCCACCTCCAGCCGGTTGGGGTCCGTATCCAGCATCACGATGCGGCCGGGGGTGTAGAACTGGGCGGTCAGCAGGGCGGCCATGCCGACCGGCCCGGCGCCGATGATCGCGACCGTGTCGCCCGGCTTCACCTGGCCGGACAGGACGCCGATCTCGAACCCGGTGGGCAGGATGTCGCTCAGCATCACCAGCGCTTCCTCGTCGGCGCCGTCCGGGATCGGGTACAGGCTGTTGTCGGCGTGCGGGATGCGCACCAGTTCGGCCTGGGTGCCGTCGATCAGATGCCCGAGGATCCACCCGCCATCCGCGCAATGCGAATACAGCTGCCGCTTGCAGTTGGGGCAGGAGCCGCAGGAGGTGATGCAGGAGATCAGGACGCGGTCGCCCGGCTTGAAGCTCTTGATGGCGGAGCCGACCGCCTCGATCACGCCGACCCCTTCATGCCCGAGCGTCCGGCCCGCCGCCACCGTCGGCACGTCGCCCTTCAGGATGTGAAGATCCGTGCCGCAGATGGTGGTGCGCGTGATCCGGACGATCGCATCCGTCGGCTTCTCGATGCCGGGGGCCGCCTTCTCGACCCAGTCCTTCTGCCCCGGCCCGTTGAACACCAGCGCCTTCATCATCGTCCTCCGCTTCGTTTGCGTTTCAGGCCCGGCCGAGACGCTCGGCGCCGCCGCCGAGGGCCGGCCCGGCCGTGGGGTCGGAGAATTCGCGCTTGTCCGCGATCAGGGTGTGCGTGGTCAGCACCAGCCCGGCGACCGAGGCCGCGTTCCGCACCGCGCTGGTGCTGACCCGCACCGGATCGACGATGCCGGCCGCGACCAGGTCGACGAAGGCGCCGGTGCGGGCGTCGAAGCCCATCCCGGGCGCCGACCGGGCGACCTGGGCCGTGACCGCTTCGCCGTTCACGCCGCTGTTGGCGGCGATGTGGAACAGCGGCCGGGACAGGGCGCGCTGCAGCAGCTTGACCCCTTCCCGGACGCTGCCATCGGTGCGCGCCGCCAGGTCGTCGAGCGCCGGCGCCGCCTGCAGCAGGGCGGTGCCGCCGCCCGGGACGATGCCCTCCGCGATCGCGGCCCGGGTGGCGTTGACGGCGTCCTCGACCAGTTGCAGCCGGCGCTTCTGTTCGACCGGCGTGGCACCGCCGACCAGGATCACCGCGGTGCCGCCGGACAGCTTCGCCAGCCTTTCCTTGAACTTGTCGCGCTCGATGTTCTCCGGCGCCGCCTGCCACTGGCGGGCGACCTGCTGGCGCCGCGCCGCGATCGCCTCCGGCGCCCCGCCGCCACCCGTGACCACGGTCTGGTTGGCGGAGATCCGGACCTGCCGCGCGCTGCCGAGGTCGCGCAGCTCGACCCGGTCGATCCGGCCGCCCAGGTCGCGGGCGAGCACCCGGCCGCCGGTGACGATGGCGACATCCTCCAGCATCATCTTGCGCCAATGGCCGTATTCCGGCGGATGGATCGCGGCGACCAGCGGCCCGCCCTTGTCGTGCGCGGCGAGCAGCGCGACCACGCAGGCCGGCGCCACCTCCTCGGCGACGATCAGCAGCGGGCGGCCGGTGCCGGCGACCAGGGCCAGCACGGCCGCGACCTCCTCCGGCGTCTGCAGCTTCTGGTCCGCCATCAGGATGTGCGGGTGGTCGAGCACCACCAGCATCTTCTCGACATCGGTGACCATGTGGTGGGAGAGGTAGCCGCGGTCGAAGGCCATGCCCTCGAGCACGTCCAGCTGCGTCTCGACCGTGCTGCCGTAATCCACGGTGACGATGCCGTCCGCCCCGACCCGGGCCAGCGCCTCGGCCACCAGCCCGCCCGTGACCGGGTCGTTGGCGGCGATCACGGCCACCGACCGGATCTGGTCCGGCCCGTCCAGCGGCTTCGCAGCCCGCCGCAGCGCGTCGATCACCTGCTCGACCGCCAGATCCAGCCCCTGCACCAGTTCGACC
The DNA here is from genome assembly GCF_057815775.1 of Inquilinus sp. Taxonomy (NCBI): domain Bacteria; kingdom Pseudomonadati; phylum Pseudomonadota; class Alphaproteobacteria; order Rhodospirillales; family Rhodospirillaceae; genus Inquilinus; species Inquilinus sp. The sequence continues at coordinate 4,437 of NZ_JBYRFX010000704.1, read as the reverse complement.
GGGTTCGCCCCGGCCGCCAGCCGGTCCAGCCCATCCTGCACCAGCGCATCGGCCAGGACCGTGGCGGTGGTGGTGCCGTCGCCGGCGACCTCGTTGGTCTGCTTCGACACCTCGCGCAGGACCTGGGCGCCCATGTTCTCGAACGGGTCTTCCAGCTCGATCTCGGCGGCGATGCTGACGCCGTCGCGGGAGATGATCGGCGTGCCGATCGGCCGGTCGATGATGGCGTTCATGCCGCGCGGCCCGAGCGTGCCGCGCACCGCCCGCGCCAGCTTGGCAACACCGCGGCCGAGCGCCTGCCGGGCGGCTTCGTCGTGCAGCATGATCTTGGGCATTCTCTTCCCCTTCTGATCTTTGTTCCGGCAGGCGGAGGACCGCTAGCGGCCGTCGGCAGGCAATTGGCGGATGAAGTCGACCAGGGTCGGCTCGGCCCCCAGCGCTGCCGTCTCATCGTTGAAGCGCGCGGCGAGCAGCCCCCGGCACAGGGCGCCGTTGAACTCGGTGTTGATCCAGACCCGCCGCAGGCCGGCGAGATGCGCCTGCCAGCCCTCCGCCGTGATCGCGGCACCGCCGTCGTCGACGAAGGCGGGCCCGCCGGCGCCGAAGATGTCCTGCCGCAGCACCAGATAGCGGTCGACCAGCCGCCGCCCCTCCGCGCCGACATCGACACTGCGCAGGGCATCGGCGTCGAGACCGCGCAGCGCGGCCGGATCCCTGCCCTGGTCCATCAGGTGGCGGATCACCGCCTCCTGCCGACGCTGGAACGCCTTGCGGATGAAGGTCCGGCGGATCTCTTCCAGGTCGCCATCCGCCTCGCCGTCGAACGCATCCCGGAAGGCCAGGCCCTGGGCCATGCCGCGGTTGATCGTCTCGGCATACATGTGATCGCCCAGCTCGACCTGCGCGCTGGTGGCCCAGGGCAGGGCCAGCACCGCACGGCGCATGTCGTCCGCCATCAGGAAGGCGAAGTTGGCGGCGCACCAATAGGTCGGCAGCCGGAAGCGGATCCGGACCCCGCCATCATCGGCAACATCGACATCCGTGACGAAGCCGAGCTCCGTCACGGATTCGTCGAGTTCCGGGTCCGTCACCGCCTCGAGCCGGGTCCAGACCTGCCGGATCCGGGTCTCGGCCGGCGCGACGGCCACGGCGGTCATTCCGCCGCGACCGACTGGCGGGCATCGGTCAGCACCGCCTTCTTGGCCTCGATATCGATGTCGTAGAGGCGGGCGGCATTGAGGCCGAGGATCTTCTTCTTCGCCTGCAGCGTCAGCTTCGCCCCGGTCTCCTGGGTGATGTCCTGCGGCAGCTCGAAGGCCATGAGATCCTCGATCAGCCAGTCCGGCGTCCAGATGCCGTAGTCGCTGCCGTAGAGGATCTTGTCCTCGCCCAGCCACATCAGCAGCTGCGAGATCACATGGGCGAAGTATTTCGGCTGGTTGCGGATGAAGGGCAGCGCCACCGCCAGCCCGGCATAGACATTGGTCTCCTGGGTCGCGATCCAGCAGAAATCATCCAGCCGCGGCAGGCCGCAATGCTCGACGATGAAGTTGAGGTTCGGGAAGCTGGTCGCCGCGTCGTCGATGTCAGCGACATCGAACGCATCGCGGTTCAACGGCAGGATCGTCGGGCCCTTGTGGACATGGACGTTCTTGATGCCGAGCTTTTCCGCCCGCTCCAGGAACTTCTGGGCGCCGGGGTCGGACAGCTTGTAGCCCTTGCTGTCGCCCTTCCATTCGGCGGTGTAGAGCTTGACCCCCTTGAGGCCGTGGGTCGCGGCATCCTCTTCCAGCTGCGCCAGGCCGGCCTCGCCGTCGCGCGGATCGAAAGCGCCGTTCAGGATGAAGCGGTCGGGATATTTCGTCTTCAGGACGGCGTTCTGTTCGAGGGTGTTGAAGCCGTTGACGTAGAAATCCTTCAGATAGGTCGGCTGAAAGATCGCCATGTCGTCATAACCCTGGACGAACAGGTCGTTGTACATCGTCTCGGCGCCGTAGTGATAAAACTTCTCCCGCGACCATTGCCGATCCTTCGGCTGCAGGAAGCTGTGATAGCCGTAGAAGCAGTCGATGAACTGCTGGCCATGGACATTCTTCCAGTTCTCCGGGCGCCCGTCCCAGAGGTGGACATGACCATCGATGATGAAGATCTCTTCGCCGTCCTTGGTGCGATACATGGCTGGCTCCCTTGAACTGGGTTTGCGGCGGCGCCCTTTGCGGCTGGCGCCGCCGTTACATCTGGCGGATGGGGGAACGGGCCGGCGCCTACTCGTAGCGCAGGGCGTCGTCCATGTTGCCGAACAGCATGACGGTGTCATCGTCGATCATGACCATCCGCCCGTAATGGGTGGAGGTGGAGATCTAGAACAGATGCGGGGTCATCGGGCGGCCGAGCGCCTCGCTGATCTCGTCCATCTTGAATTCCATCGTGCCTTCGCCGTCGAGGCGGATCATGGCCGGCATGTAGGTGACCGTGACCCCCGGCTTCTCGCCCATCACCTCGGCGATGACACGAGCCTCGACGCTGTCGTTCATGGTGACGCCGCACTGGTGCGAGATCGTCGTCTCGAACTGCATGTCCTTCATGGACTTGAAGATGTTGGCGTTCATCTGGGTCATCTCGATACTCCTCTTGCCGACGCCAGCGCCGGCGGCTGATGGGATCTCAGGCCGACAGCAGCGCCGGCACGTCGAGGCCGATCTCGGTCACGATCGTCTTCGCCCGGTTGCGGGCCAGGTCGAAGGCGTCGTTGAACTGCGTGACCTTGACCCGCGGCAGCGACCACAGCGGCTGCAGATGCCGGGCCGCGGCGACGGCCAGCGCCCCATGGTTGTCGAACCACTGGGTGAACAGCAGGCGGTTGTGCTCGCCATGCTGCGGGTCATGCGCCAGCATGTGGAACAGCTCGACCGCATTGGCCAGGTTGCGCTCGTAGTCGCCTTCGGCCGCGGACACGACGGTCGGCGTGCTGAAGTCGTTCTGGGACGCCGCCATCTGCATGATGAAGCCGCTGCGGAACAGCTCCGCCACCAGCGGTTCGAACACGATGTTCACCGCGAAATACTTCTCGAGATAGTCGGTGGCGCCGCCGATCGTCTCGATCGCCCGGCGGGTGTCCTGCCAGATCGGATCCTCGAGCCAATGGGTCTTGCCCGCGGTGCTGTCGAAGGTCTCGAGATCGAGGCCGATCTCGCTGAGATACAGCGTCAGATCCTGCGAGAAGCGCAGCTTGTACGAGGAGTTGGTCAGGATCGCGTTGTTGATCATCTGGGTGTAGCCGTAGCGCTGCGCGTGCATCGCCGAGGTGCCCAGGCCGAATTCGGCGTGCTTGTAGGCGCCGAGATGGTCCTGCAGCACCTTGACCCAGGCTGCATCGAAGCGGCGCGGTGCGCCCGACCGCCGGGCATTGTCGATCACGTTGGTGATCATGCCGACGATCGTGGCCTGGCGCTGGTAATGGGTGCGCTCCCACTCCTCGTCCACCGACCGGTATTTGTGCCAGTCCGAGCTCTTCGCCGCGGTCCAGCTCTCGGAATAGGTCGGCGTGCCGTCGGGGAAGGAGATGATCCAGTCCTGCAGCAGATACCGCTTCGGGTCGGGCTGGACATCGACCGTGACGTCCTCGTAATGCGTCGCCTTGCGGCCCTTCGGATCGAAGTAATTGTATTTGCGGCTGTCGGACCCGGCGAACTGGGCCGCGCCGGCGGCGCCGGACTTCAGGGGTGCCGTTGGCTGTTCGAGGTTGGTCATCGATATCCTCCCTTGCTGGCGTTGTCGGATCAGGTTGGTCCGGGGCCGCGGATCAGCGGATGGCCGGGGTGAACTTGTCGAAGTAGATTCGCTCCGGCTCGACGCCGGCCATCTGCAGCACCGGCAGCACGGCGTCGATCATCGGCGGCGGGCCGCAGGTGTAGGCGTCGATCTCGCCCGGCAGCCCCTCCTCCCGCAGCACCCGCGCCACGACCTCGTGGACGAAGCCGGTCTCGCCGGTCCATTCGTCGCCGGGTTCGGCGTGGGACAGCGCCGGGATGAATCGGAAATTCGGCAGGCGGCGGGCGAATTCGACGAATTCGTCGAGATGGAACAGGTCGCGCCGGGTGCGGGCGCCGTAGAAGAAGCGCACCGGCCGCTGTTCCCCGCTCTCGGCATGGTCGTTCAGGATCGACCACAGCGGCGACATGCCGGAGCCGCCGCCGATCAGCACCATCGGCCCCGGCCGTTCCTCCCGCCGGAAGCAGGTGCCGTAGGGGCCCTTGGCGGTCAGCCGGTCGCCCGGCTTCAGCTCGCCGTCCAGCAGCGCCGAGAAGGCGCCGTCCGGATACTTCTTGATGATGAAGGCCAGCCGGTTCTGCTGGACCGGGGCGTTGGCCATCGAGAAGGACCGGGTGATGCCGCGGCCGGGGATGGTCAGGTCGACGAACTGCCCCGCCCAGAAGC
>NZ_JBYRFX010000703.1:0-22325 GCF_057815775.1 Inquilinus sp. | reverse complement strand
CCGGCGCTTTCGGGCGCCGGGTTCTTCCAAACGATGCATCGTCGAACTGTGCCGCTTCGGGTTCTCCGTTCCGGCGCATCGTGGAAAAAGCTCAGAGTGAAATCATTAACGCTCAAAAAATCCGCATTCGCCTCAAGGCGTTCGATCATCGCGTGCTCGACCAGTCGACCAGCGAGATCGTCAACACCGCGAAGCGGACCGGTGCTCGGGTGCGCGGGCCCATCCCGCTGCCGACGAACATCGAGCGCTACACCGTCAACCGCTCGCCGCATGTCGACAAGAAGTCGCGCGAGCAGTTTGAGATCCGCACCCACAAGCGTCTGCTCGACATTGTCGACCCGACGCCGCAGACGGTCGATGCTTTGATGAAGCTCGACCTTGCGGCCGGTGTCGATGTCGAGATCAAGCTCTGAGGCGGTGACGATGCGCTCTGGATTGATCGCCCAGAAACTGGGCATGACACGAATTTTCGATGCCGAGGGGCAGCACGTCCCGGTCACGGTCCTCAAGCTCGACGCCGTTCAGGTCGTCGCGGTGAAGACCGAAGAGACCGACGGCTACACCGCGGTGCAGCTTGGTGCCGGCAAGGCCAAGGTCAAGAACGTCTCCAAGGGCGTTCGCGGCCACTATGCCAAGGCCGAAGTCGAGCCGAAGAAGAAGCTGGTCGAGTTCCGCGTCAGCACCGACGCGCTGCTGACCGTCGGTGATGAGCTGACCGCCGAGCATTTCGTTGCCGGCCAGGTCGTCGACGTCACCGGCACTTCGATCGGCAAGGGCTTCGCCGGCGTCATGAAGCGCTGGAACTTCGGCGGCCTGCGGGCCACGCACGGCGTGTCCGTGTCGCACCGGTCGCATGGTTCGACCGGCCAGCGCCAGGACCCGGGCAGGGTCTTCAAGAACAAGAAGATGGCCGGCCATCTCGGTGCGGAGCGGGTGACGGTGCAGAACCTCACCGTCGTGACCACCGATGTCGAGCGCGGCCTGATCATGGTCAAGGGTGCAGTCCCGGGCGCCGAAGGCGGCTGGGTGCTGATCCGCGACGCGGTCAAGCGGCCGGCGCCGAAGAACGTCCCGTTCCCGGGCGCTGTTCGCAAGGCAGCCGCTGCTGCGGTTGAGACCGCCGCCGTCGAGGCCCCTGGGGCCGAACCGGCCGGGCAGGAGGGCTGAGCATGAAGATCGCCGTCAAGACGTTCGACAATGCGAGTGCCGGTGAGATCGAGCTCGATGACTCGGTCTTCGGCCTCGAAGTCCGCACCGATCTGCTCGCCCGCATGGTGAACTGGCAGCTGGCCAAGCGCCGCTCCGGCAACCACAAGACCAAGGGCATCAGCGAGATCCGCGGCACGACCAAGAAGCCCTACAAGCAGAAGGGCACCGGTCACGCCCGCCAGGGTTCCACGCGGTCGCCGCAGTTCCGCGGTGGCGCCCGGATTTTCGGGCCGGTCGTTCGCAGCCATGCGCATGACCTGCCGAAGAAGGTCCGCAAGCTGGCCCTGCGCCACGCGCTGTCCTCCAAGGCGGCCGATGGCAAGCTGATCGTGGTCGATGCGGTCGTGGCCGACAGCCACAAGACCAAGGGCCTCGCCGTCAAGCTGACGGCGCTGGGTCTCGGCTCGGCGCTGATCCTCGCCGGTGAGGAGGTTGACACCAACTTCGCCCTCGCCGTGCGGAACCTGCCGCTGATCGACGTCCTGCCCAGCCAGGGCGCCAACGTCTACGACATCCTGCGCCGCGACACGCTCGTGTTGTCGCGCCAGGCGGTCGAGCAGCTCGAGGCTCGCCTGAAATGATCCGCTCCCGCAAGAAGAAGGCCGAGAGCACCGTCACGCCGCGGATGTACGACATCATCCGCGCGCCGGTGATCACCGAGAAGGCGACGCTCGCCGCCGGCCACAACCAGGTCGTGTTCAAGGTGCCGCTCGACGCCACCAAGCCTGAGATCCGCACTGCGGTCGAAGGCGTGTTCGGCGTCAAAGTCACGGCAGTGAACACCCTGATCGTCAAGGGCAAGACCAAGCGCTTCCGGGGTATCCCGGGCAAGCGCTCGGATGTGAAGAAGGCCGTCGTGACGCTCGCCGAAGGGCAGCAGATCGACGTGACCACGGGGGTTTGATCCGATGGCTTTGAAGACTTTCAATCCCATCACCCCGGGCCTGCGCCAGCTGGTCCAGGTTGATCGTTCGAGCCTCTGGAAGGGCAAGCCGGTCAAGACGCTGACCGAAGGCCTGACCAAGAAGGGCGGACGCAACAACACGGGTCGCATCACTGCCTTCCATCAGGGCGGCGGGCACAAGCGCACCTACCGGATCATCGACTTCAAGCGCCGCAAGCTTGGTGTCGCTGCCACGGTCGAGCGCCTGGAATACGATCCGAACCGGACCGCGTTCATCGCCCTCGTCACCTATGAGGACGGCGAGCAGGCCTACATCCTGGCCCCGCAGCGCCTCGCACCCGGCGACAAGGTCGTCTCCGGCGAAAAGGTCGACATCAAGCCGGGTAACGCCATGCCGCTGCGCAGCATGCCGGTCGGCACGATCGTCCACAATGTTGAGCTGAAGGCCGGCAAGGGTGGCCAACTGGCGCGCTCCGCCGGCACCTACGCCCAGCTGGTCGGTCGCGACATGGGCTATGCCCAGCTGAAGCTGGCCTCCGGCGAGCTGCGTGTCGTGCGCGGCGAATGCTTCGCCACGGTCGGTGCGGTCTCGAACCCGGACCAGTCGAACGTCTCGATCGGCAAGGCCGGCCGGAACCGCTGGCTCGGCAAGAAGCCGGTCACCCGCGGCGTCGCGATGAACCCGGTCGACCATCCGCATGGTGGTGGTGAAGGCCGGACCTCCGGTGGCCGCCACCCGGTCACGCCGTGGGGCAAGCCGACCAAGGGTCGCAAGACGCGCAGCAACAAGGCGACGGATAAGCTCATTATCCGCCGTCGCAAGAAGTAAGGGAGAGCGACGGTGGCACGCTCCGTTTGGAAGGGTCCGTTCATCGACGGTTATCTGCTCAAGAAGGCAGATACGTCGCGTGCATCGGGCCGGAACGAGATCATCAAGATTTGGTCGCGTCGCTCGACCATCCTGCCGCAGGTCGTCGGCCTGACGTTCGGTGTCTACAACGGGCAGAAGTTCCTGCCGGTGGTGGTCAACGAGAACATGGTCGGCCACAAGTTCGGCGAATTCTCGCCGACGCGGACCTACTACGGTCACGCGTCGGACAAGAAGTCGAAGAGGAAGTAAGCGATGGGCCAGGAGAAGAATCCCCCTCGCCTTGCGGAGAATGAGGCGCGAGCGTTTGCGAAGACGCTGCGCACCAGCCCCCGCAAGCTGAACCTCGTCGCCGAGACCATTCGCGGCAAGGACGCGGCCAAGGCGTTGGCCGAGCTCACCTTCTCACGCCGGCGCATCGCCGACGACGTGAAGAAGGTGCTGCAGTCGGCGATCGCCAATGCCGAGAACAATCACCAGCTGGACGTCGACAAGCTCTACGTGGCCGAGGCCTATGTGGGGCGGCAGATCGTCATGAAGCGGTTCCACGCCCGTGCTCGCGGCCGTGCGTCCCGCATCGAAAAGCTCTGGTCGAACCTCACGGTCATCGTCCGCGAGCGGCGGGAGACGGCGTAATGGGTCAGAAAGTCAATCCGATCGGCCTCCGGGTCGGCATCAACCGGACCTGGGATTCGCGCTGGTTCGCGACCAAGGACTATGCCGGTCTGCTGCACGCCGATCTCAAGATCCGCGAGTTCCTTGAGAAGCGTCTGGCCCAGGCGGGCATCAGCCGCGTTGTCATCGAGCGGCCGGCGAAGAAGGCGCGCGTCACCGTTTACACCGCCCGTCCGGGCGTTGTGATCGGCAAGAAGGGCGCCGATATCGAGAAGCTCCGTCAGGAGCTGGCGAAGATGGCGGGCAGCGAGGTCAGCCTGAACATCGTCGAAATCCGCAAGCCGGAAATCGACGCCAAGCTGGTCGCCGAGAACATCGCCAACCAGCTCGAGCGCCGCGTGGCCTTCCGTCGTGCCATGAAGCGCGCGGTCCAGAACGCGATGCGCCTGGGCGCCCAGGGCATCCGGATCAATTGCGGCGGACGTCTCGGCGGCGCGGAAATCGCGCGCACCGAGTGGTACCGCGAGGGCCGGGTTCCGTTGCACACGCTGCGCGCCGATGTCGACTACGGCACGGCGACGGCAAAGACCACCTACGGCACCTGCGGCGTCAAGGTCTGGGTCTTCAAGGGCGAAATCCTCGCCCATGACCCGATGGCCCAGGACAAGCGGGCGGCCGAAGCGGCCACCGGCCCGTCCTCGGCACGGCCGGAGCGTGGTGATCGTCGTGACGATCGTCGCGGCCGCGATCGCCGGGAGGGCTGAGGATCATGCTGAGTCCCAAGCGCACCAAGTATCGTAAGCAGCACAAGGGCCGGATCCACGGCGTTGCGAAGGGCGGCACCACGCTGAACTTCGGCGCCTACGGCCTGAAGGCTCAGGAGCCGGCGCGTCTGACGGCGCGGCAGATCGAGGCGGCCCGCCGCGCGATCACCCGCCACATCAAGCGTCAGGGCCGCGTCTGGATCCGGATTTTCCCGGACGTGCCGGTGTCGTCGAAGCCGGCCGAAGTCCGCATGGGCTCCGGCAAGGGTTCGCCGGAGTTCTGGGCGGCCAAGGTCAAGCCCGGCCGCGTCATGTTTGAACTCGACGGCGTCCCCGGCGACCTGGCGAAGGAAGCTTTCGCCCTGGCCGCCGCCAAGCTGCCGATCGCCTGCAAGTTCATCGCCCGCCTTGGTGAGGAGGTCTGACCATGGATATCGAAGACGTCCGCGCCAAGACGCCGGATCAGCTGAAAGACGATCTGCTCGCGCTGAAGAAGGAGCAGTTCAACCTGCGCTTCCAGGCAGCGTCGGGCCAGCTCGAGAACACGGCGCGGGTTCGCGTCGTTCGCCGCGACATCGCGCGCATCAAGACCGTCATGGGCCAGCGCGGCAAGGATGCCGCGCCGGCCAATTAAGAGGATTTTGAGCCATGCCGCGGCGCGTGCTCATCGGGACGGTTGTATCCGACAAGACTGACAAGACCATCACGGTCCTCGTCGAACGCAACCTGATGCACCCGGTCTACAAGAAGTTCATCAAGCGGACCAAGCGGTACCTCGCCCACGACGAGGCCAATGCTTGCAAGGTTGGCGATCGTGTCTCGATCATCGAGACCCGGCCGATCAGCAAGCGGAAGTCCTGGCTCGTCCTGTCCGAGGCCGAGGCAAGCGCCATCGGCGCCTCTGCCGACCCCGCTGTTTCGGGAGCGTAAACCATGATTCAGATGCAGACGAATCTGGACGTCGCCGACAATTCAGGCGCTCGTCGGGTGATGTGCATCAAGGTGCTGGGCGGTTCCCACCGCCGGACCGCCACTGTCGGCGACGTCATCGTCGTGTCGATCAAAGAGGCGATCCCGCGGGGCCGCGTGAAGAAGGGTGACGTGCATCGCGCCGTCATCGTTCGGACCGCCAAGGAACTGCGCCGGCCCGATGGCTCGACGATCAAGTTCGACCGCAACGCGGCCGTGCTGATCAACAAGCAGGGCGAGCCGGTCGGCACCCGCATCTTCGGGCCCGTGACGCGCGAGCTGCGGGCCAAGAAGTTCATGAAGATCATCTCGCTCGCCCCCGAGGTGCTGTGATGGCTGCGAAGATCAAGAAAGGCGACCAGGTCGTCGTCCTCGCCGGCCGTGACAAGGGCAAGAAGGGTGAGGTCATCGAAGTCCGTCCGGTCGACGAGCGTGTCGTTGTCCGCGGCGTGAACATCGTGAAGCGCCACACCCGCCAGACTGCGAAGACGCAGGGCGGGATCGTGGAGCAGGAGGCTGCGCTGCACGTCTCGAACGTGGCGCATGTCGACCCGAAGAGCGGCAAGCCGACCCGTGTCGGTTTCAAGACGCTCGAAGATGGCCGCAAGGTCCGGGTCGCCAAGGCCTCCGGCGAAGTGATTGATCGGTGAGGATGGCCATGGCTCGTCTCAAGTCCCACTACGACAAGGTCATCCGGCCGAAGCTGAAGCAGGATTTCGCCTACGCGAACGACCTGCAGGTGCCGCGGATCGAGAAGATCATCATCAACATGGGTGTCGGTGATGCCGTCGCCGACAGCAAGAAGATCCAGGCGGCCGTCGCCGAGCTGACCCTGATCGCCGGCCAGAAGCCGGTGGTCACCAAGGCCCGGAAGTCGATCGCGGTCTACAAGCTGCGCGAAGGCATGTCGATCGGCACCAAGGTGACGTTGCGCAGCGATCGGATGTACGAATTCCTCGATCGCCTCGTGAACATCGCCCTGCCGCGGGTCCGCGATTTCCGCGGCCTGTCGCCGAAGTCCTTCGACGGCCGGGGCAACTATGCCCTGGGCATCAAGGAGCAGATCGTGTTCCCCGAAGTCGACTACGACCAGGTCGAAACGGTGCGGGGAATGGACATCGTTATCGTGACGAGCGCGAAGACCGACGACGAAGCGCGTGCGCTTCTCAAGGCCTTCGATTTCCCGTTCGTCAGCTGAACGAGCAAGGATAGATCATGGCCAAGAAGAGCTCGGTCGAGAAGAACAAGCGCCGCGAAAAGCTGTCGAAGGCTTTCGCGGGGCGTCGCGAGCGCCTGAAGGCGATCGCCAATGACGACAGCCTGACGATGGAAGACCGGTTTAACGCCCGCTTGAAGCTGGCGGAACTGCCGCGGAATTCATCGCCCGTGCGGATCCACAACCGGTGCGAACTGACCGGTCGTCCCAAGGCGTTCTACCGGCGCTTCAAGTTGAGCCGTATCGCGCTGCGCGAGCTGGCCTCGCGTGGGCAGATTCCCGGCATGACGAAGTCGAGCTGGTAAGGAGTACGGATTATGTCGCTTAGTGATCCGTTGGGCGATCTGCTCACCCGCATCCGCAATGGTCAGCGCGCCGGCAAGGCCGTGATCGAAACCCCGGCGTCGAAGCTGCGCGCCAATGTGCTCGACGTGCTCAAGCGCGAAGGCTACATCCGCGGCTACGAGCAGCATGAGGTCAGCACCGGCATCTCGGCCATCAAGGTCGAGCTGAAGTATGCCGAGGGCCAGCCGGTGATCCGCCGCATCGACCGCGTGTCGAAGCCGGGCCGCCGCGTCTACTCAGGCATCAAGGACCTGCCGAAGGTGTACAACGGGCTGGGCATCTCCATCCTGTCGACGCCGCGCGGCGTGATGTCGGATGTCGAGGCCCGCGCCGCCAATGTCGGCGGCGAGATCCTCGCCCGCGTGTTCTGAGGAGACCGGCGATGTCACGTATCGGCAAACACGCGGTCAAGGTCCCGGCCGGGGTCGACGCCTCGGTCTCGGGCCAGGACGTCTCGGTCAAGGGCAAGCTTGGCCAGCTCAAGCTCGCGGTCAACCACGAGATCAAGGTCTCGCTGGCGGACGGCACCAACAAGGTCGAGCCGAAGAGCCAGTCGCGGCTCGCCCAGACGATGTGGGCGACCAGCCGCACCTTGATCAACAACATGGTGGTCGGGGTCAGCACGGGCTTCACCACCAACCTCGAGATCAACGGCGTCGGTTATCGCGCCGCGGTCCAGGGCAAGGAGCTGGTGCTCACGCTCGGCTTCAGCCACGAGGTGCGCTACGCGATCCCCGAGGGGATCGCGATCAAGTGCGAGAAGCCGACCTCCATCTCGATCTCCGGCTTCGACAAGCAGCGTGTCGGTCAGGTTGCCGCGGAAATCCGCGGGTACAAGAAGCCGGAGCCCTTCAAGGGCAAGGGCATCAAGTACGACACCGAGACCGTTCTGCGCAAAGAAGGCAAGAAGAAGTAAGGACGGCCGGGATGACCACGAAAACCAACGAGTTGCGCGAGCGCCGCAAGGAACGTCTCCGCCACAAGCTGAGCACGGCCCGCTACGGCCGCGTGCGCCTGTCCGTGTTCCGCTCTTCGAAGCAGATCTACGCCCAGGTGATCGACGACCAGGCCGGCAAGACCCTTGCCGCCGCATCGTCGATCGAGAAGGACCTGCGCGGGTCGCTGAAGACCGGCGCCACCATCGAGGCCGCAGCCGCGGTCGGCAAGCTCCTCGCGGAGCGGGCCAAGGCGGCGGGGGTCGACAAGGTCGTGTTCGATCGTGGGCACTACCTGTATCACGGCCGGGTCAAGGCCCTAGCCGATGCCGCCCGTGAGGGCGGCCTGGACTTCTAAGGAGGACGCGCATGGCACGCGAAAGCAGAGACTCGCGCGGTCCTAGGGATCGCGGCGACAAGCGCCCGAGCGATCGGGAGGCCGGTGATGAGCTGATCGAGAAGCTGGTCTCGATCAACCGCGTCGCGAAGGTGGTCAAGGGTGGCCGGCGCTTCGGCTTCGCCGCCCTGGTGGTGACCGGCGACGGCCGCGGCCGGGTCGGCTACGGCTCGGGCAAGGCCCGTGAAGTTCCGGAAGCCATCCGCAAGGCGACCGAGCAGGCGAAGCGCAGCATGATCCGCGTTCCGCTGCGCGAAGGCCGGACGCTGCATCACGACATCCTGGGTCACTTCGGCGCCGGCAAGGTCCAGCTCCGCAGCGCCACCCAGGGCACCGGCATCATCGCCGGTGGTCCGATGCGCGCCATCTTCGAGGCGCTGGGCGTCCAGGACGTCGTGGCCAAGTCGATCGGCACGTCGAACCCGCACAACATGATCAAGGCGACCTTCGAGGCCCTGCGGGCGATCGAAGGCCCGCGCGCCGTGGCCGCCCGTCGCGGCAAGCGCGTTGCCGACATCATCGGCGTGCAGACCAAGCGCGATGGCGTCGTCGAGACGGTGGAGGCTGCAAATGGCTGATGCCAAGGCAACCGTGATCATCACCCAGATCGGCAGCGCGATCGGCCGTCGCAACGATCAGCGCCAGACGCTGATCGGCCTCGGCCTCAACAAGCTGCATCGCACCCGCGAGCTGGAGGACACTCCGGCGGTTCGCGGGATGATTGACAAGGTGAAGCATCTGTTGCGGGTCGAGCAGGCGGTTTGAACCCCGCCGCTCACGAGGAGCGAACATGACGAAACTGAACGATCTCCGCGACAATGCCGGCGCCCGCAAGGCGCGCATGCGCATCGGTCGCGGCATCGGCTCCGGCAAGGGCAAGACCGGCGGCCGTGGTGTCAAGGGGCAGAAGAGCCGGACCGGCGTGGCCATCAAGGGCTTCGAAGGCGGCCAGATGCCGATCTACATGCGTCTGCCAAAGCGGGGCTTCAACAACAAGAAGTTCCGGGCGAACTACGCCGTGGTCAATCTCGGCCGCCTGCAGAAGGCGATCGAGGCGGGACGGATCGACGCAGCCAAGACGATCGACGCGGATGCGCTGATCGCCGGCGGCCTGCTCACCAAGACCCTCGACGGCGTCCGTCTGCTGGCCAAAGGCGAGCTTTCGGCCAAGGTCACGCTGCACATCCACAGCGCTTCCCCGGCTGCCGTCGCGGCGGTCGAGAAGGCTGGCGGGTCGGTTGTCCAGAGCAGCCCGACCCCGGTCGCGGCCGAGGCGTCTGCCGAGGCTTAACACCGGCGCCAGTCCCAGGTAAAAGGGGGCGCGGGTAAAAACGGGGGCGGGACCGCGCATGATCGCGGCCCCGCCTTTTTCATTCGAGGCCGTGCATGGCATCTGCTGCAGAACAGCTCGCTGCGAACCTGAACTTCGGTGCTTTCGCCAAGGCCACGGAGCTTCGCAAGCGCATCTGGTTCACGCTTGGCGCGCTGATCATCTACCGGATCGGCACCTATGTCCCGATTCCGGGGATCGATCCCCGGGTGCTGTCGGAGATCTTCAATCAGCAGGGCGGCGGGCTGCTCGGCATCCTGAACCTGTTCTCCGGCGGCGCGCTGGGTCGCATGACGATCTTCGCGCTGAACATCATGCCGTACATCTCGGCCTCCATTATCATCCAGCTCCTGACGGCGGTGTCGCCGTCGCTGGAGACGCTGAAGAAGGAAGGCGAGGCCGGCCGCAAGAAGATCAACCAGTACACCCGCTACTTCACGGTGGTGCTGGCGACGGCCCAGGCCTATGCGCTGGCGGTCGGGCTCGAGAGCGTGCACGGCTCGGTCGGCGCGGCGGTGGTCGATCCCGGCTGGTACTTCCGCTTCTCGACGGTGGTCACCATCGTCGGCGGCACCATGTTCCTGATGTGGCTGGGTGAGCAGATCACCTCGCGCGGCGTCGGCAACGGCATCTCGCTGATCATCTTCACCGGCATCGTCGCCTCGCTGCCGCACGGCCTGATCGCGATGCTCGAACTGGGCCGGACCGGCGCGCTATCGCCCTTCATCATCCTGTTCCTGTTCGTGCTGTGCGCCGCGGTGATCTTCTTCATCGTCTACATGGAGCGGGCACAGCGGCGGCTGCTGGTGCAATACCCGAAGCGCCAGGTCGGCAACCGGATGTTCGGCGGCGAAAGCTCGCACCTGCCGCTCAAGCTCAACACCTCGGGCGTCATCCCGCCGATCTTCGCCTCCTCGCTGCTGTTGCTGCCGGCGACGCTGGTCGGCTTCGCCGGGACGGGCGCGACGGACGGCGCCGGCGGCTGGGTCTCCTGGATCGCCGGCCAGCTGGCGCATGGCCAGCCGCTGTTCATGACGCTCTACGCGGCGCTGATCATCTTCTTCTGCTTCTTCTACACCGCGATCGTCTTCAATCCGGAGGAGACGGCCGACAATCTGAAGAAGTATGGCGGCTTCATCCCCGGCATCCGCCCGGGCAAGTCGACCGCCGACTACATCGACTACATCCTGACCCGGATCACGGTGATCGGCGCCGCCTACCTGGCGGTGGTCTGCCTGCTGCCGGAATTCCTGATGTCGCACTACGCGGTGCCGTTCTACTTCGGCGGCACCAGCCTGCTGATCGTCGTCACGGTCACCATGGACACGGTGGCGCAGGTCCACTCGCATCTCCTGGCCCATCAGTATGAAGGGCTGATCAAGAAGTCGAAGCTGAGGGGGAGTCGCCGATGAACCTGATCCTGTTGGGCCCGCCGGGCGCGGGGAAAGGGACTCAGGCGAAACGGCTGGAAGATCGTTACGGGCTGAAACAGCTCTCGACCGGCGACATGCTGCGGGCGGCGATCGCCGCCGGCACGCCGCTGGGCAAGCAGGTCCAGGAGATCCTGGACCGTGGCGATCTGGTCACCGACGCAGTCATGCTCGACATGATCGCCGACCGCATCGCCCAGCCCGATTGCGACCGCGGCTTCATCCTCGACGGCTTCCCGCGCACCGTGCCGCAGGCCACCGGCCTGGACGAGATGCTCGGGCGCCACAGCAAGTCGCTGGCCGTGGTGATCGAGATGCGGGTCGACGAGGCGGCGCTGTTCGCCCGTATCGCCAGCCGCGCGGCGCAATCGACCGAGAAGCGCGCTGACGACACCGAGGAGACGCTGCGCAAGCGCCTCGGCATCTACCGCGACCAGACCGCGCCGATCATCCCGTACTACCAGGGCAAGGGGCTGCTGAAGGTGGTCGACGGCATGGCCGACATGGATGCGGTGACGCACCAGATCGAGCAGATCCTCGGCTTCTGACCGGGGCCATCTCTGTCCCCTCGCGGTTTTGAGCGGCGGCCTCCGGGCCGCCTTTTTTTATGCCGCGGCGGCAGTCGGGATCCACTGCCCGGCCTGCCTGCGATTCGACCCGCACCGTCCCGCATCGCCGCCATGGTACGCTTTCCGGGTGGACTGCGAGTGGGAGCGCGGTCGGCAAGGACGCTCCCGCCTGGCCTCGGCACCTGGAGGGGGAATCCGATGCGTCTTTCACTCATCCTTGGCGGCGTTGCCGCCTCCATGCTGTTGGCTGCGTGCAACCACGCCGCGGCTCCAGATACGCCGTCATCCGCCGCCACGGCCGCGGTCGCGACAGCCCCGGGAACCGGCGTGATTCGTGGGCGTGGATTGGCGCGTATGCCCGCCGCCGAACTTCTGACCTGTGCCGGCTTCGGTGTCCTGGCTGTCCCGTCTCAGGAAAGCACATGGAACCTCGCCTACAGGACAGGCCTGCACCAGCTGCTCATGGACGATCAATTGGCCCAGCTGGCTGCCACCTATGGCGGGAAAAGCACCAAGTGCAACTCCGATGGTCGATTTGTGATCAGCGATCTCAGTCCTGGTCACTGGATCGTGGTGACGCCGATAGCCTGGCGGTTGAGCGGCGGCAGCACCGTCGGGTGTGAAATCATGTCCGAAGCTGCTGTCGTCACCGCCGGGAAGACCGTGGATATCGTCGTTACTCACGATTTCGTCATGGATACCCTCAACTACTGCAACTTCTAGGGACTAAGTGATCCTATTCTCTGCGGACGATCCGCGCCGTCGTCATCAGCCGATGGCGATCACGATCTTACCGACATGGCCGGCCGCCTCCAGGTGGCGGTAGGCGTCTTTCGCCTGCTCGAAAGGGAAGGTGCGGTCAATCACCGGATGGATCCGGTTCAGCGCGATGTGCCGGTTCATCGCCTCGAACATCCGGCGGGAGCCGACATAGAGGCCGCGCAACGTGACCGAGCGGCCGATCAGCGGCGTCGGCTCGAATGGGGTGCCGGCGGTCAGCACGCCGATCAGGGACACGCTGCCGCCGATTCGGGTGGCGGCGATCGACCGTGGCACGGTGCCGGCGCCGCCGACCTCGATCACACGGTCGACGCCGCGGCCGTCGGTCAGCCGCACCACCTCCTTCTCCCAGTCCGGATGGCTGCGGTAATTGACCAGGTCGGAGGCACCCAGCGCCTTCGCCTGCTCCAGCTTGGCGTCGCTGGAGGAAGTGGCGATCACCCGGGCGCCGGCGGCATGGGCGAATTGCAGGGCCAGGATCGAGACGCCGCCGGTGCCCAGCACCAGCACGGTCTCGCCCGGCAGCAGCGGCTGCGCGTCATGGTATAGGGCATTCCAGGCGGTCACTCCGGCACAGGGTAGCGCCGCGCCTTCCTCGAAGCTCAGATGGTCGGGCAGATGCACCAGCCCGTCCTGGTCGAAGACGCGATATTCGGCCAGCACGCCCTGGATCGCGCCGCCGAGCGAGCTGGCGGGATCGGCCGAATCGATGCCGCCGCCGATCCAGCTCTGCATGAAGATGCCGGCAACGCGGTCGCCGACCCTGACCCGGGTGACCTCGGGTCCGACCGAGACCACCTCGCCGGCGCCGTCCGACAGGGGCACCAGGTCCGGCATCGGTTCGCCGCGGCCATAGCGCCCGGTCGCCACCATCAGGTCGCGATAGTTCAGCGATGCGGCACGCAGCCGGACCAGCGCCTGGCCGCGGCCGGGCGTCGGCGTCTCGGTCTCCGCAAGGGTCAGGTTGTCGATGCTGCCGATGCGGGGAAAGCGGTACTGGCGCATGGCGATGGTCTCCGTCAGGGTCGGGGATACCGCCGGATCGGCGGCCTGGATGCCATGTTGCGGCTTGCAGGCGAATGCGCAAGAAGGCAACATTCTTGCTATAGGATACTCTTTTGCACCTATTGGAGGCGAAGATGCCCGAGACAGCGATGCGGCGGCGGCCCTATGGCTGTGCCGTCGAGGTCACGCTCGCCGTGATGGGCGGCAAGTGGAAGCCGGTGATCCTGTACCAGCTGCAGGACGGGCCGAAGCGCTTCGGCGAGCTGCGCAAGACCTTCGACGGCGTGTCGCAGCGGTCGCTGACCCTGCAACTGCGCGAACTCGAGGCCGACGGCATCGTGCACCGGCAGGTCTTCGCCGAGGTGCCGCCACGGGTGGAATACTCCCTCACCGAGCACGGCCGCACGCTGTCCCCGGTGCTCGACGCCATGAAGGCCTGGGGACAGAGCTACCGCGACCGGGTGGAGGGCACGACCGGGAGTGCCTTTCGGGACGACCCGACTGACGTTGCGGCCTAGACTAGAGATGGTCTGACATGCAGGTCCCGGCGGCAGGGCCCAGCGTCGGTTGCGTCAGTTCCAGGCCCCGTCGTTGATGATCGCGCGGCCTTCATAGATGCCGTAGTGCAGATAGTGTTCGAGCGGGTCCATATGGGCAGCCGCAACGTCCGGGTTGGCCTGCAGATAGGCCGTGCCGTCGAATACTGCGGAAGGGTCGCGCCCCTCCTTCCATCCATAGAGATGATAGTGTTCGAGCGGATTCATATGCGCCGCCGCGACATCGGGGTTGTGTGCGAGATACCCCTTAGTGTCGAAAAACGCGTCCGGGTCCCGTCCTTCGCGCCAGCCATACTGTGCATAATGCGCATCCGCACCAAGCCGCGCTGCCCAGACATCGGGGCTTTTGCTGAAATAGAACAGGTTGTCGACTTCGTAGTTGGCGTCGCGCTGATCGATCAGACCGTCGCGGAACTTGTATTCATCTAGGCCGGCGATATGGTGCGCCCCTGTCGAATCCTTGAGCGTCACATCTGATCCGGCGAAAGTGATCGTGACCGCGCGAAGGGTACTGGTGGTGTCGAATAGCTTGCTGCTGCGCCCCTCATGGATCCCGTAGCTGAGATAGTGCTCAAGGGGATCCATATGGGCCGCCGCCACGTCGGGATTGATCGCGAGATATGCGCTCGTGTCGAATTTCGGGGAAGGATCACGCCCTTCCTTCCAACCATAGAGATGGTAGTGTTCGAGCGGGTTCATCTTCGCCGCCGCAACGTCCGGATTGTGAGTTAAATAGTATTTCGTATCGAAAATGGCGTTTGGATTTCGCCCTTCCTTCCAGCCGTACTGTGCATAATGGGTTTCTGCGTCAAGATGGGCATTCCAAACGTCGTGATATTTTGAGAAATAGAACAGGTCGTCGACTTCGCCATAGCCGTCATTTTGGATGACAGTGCCGTCAAGAAACGTATATTGCTCGATGTTGAGCAGAACCTCGGGCGCCCGGGGATCGCCGAGGATCGGATTGCCTTGGTTAAAGGACACGGTGTTGCTCACAAGCTGTGCGCCGATGATCGCCGTGTCGATGCCGGCACCACCATTCAGGACATCGCTTCCGTTGCCGTCCTCCAGTATGTCGTTTCCGTCGCCGCCGATTAGGCTATCGTTTCCGTCGCCGCCTCTCAGGTTGTCGTTTCCGGCCCCACCGTTGAGCCGGTCGTTCGCTTGTCCACCGATGAGTGTGTCGTCGCCGATGCCGCCACTCAGAACGTCGTTGCCCACGCTGCCGTCCAAGATGTCGTTTCCGGCCCCGCCGTCGAGCCGATTGTTTGCCTGGTTGCCGACGATGTTGTCGTTGCCGCTCCCCCCAAGGGCGTTTTCGATCAAGGACCGCGGGCTATCGAAATAGAGCAGCGCGTTGTAGACGTTGCCGCTGGCATGGTGGCCATCTCCCAGATCGGCGAGTTGTGACGGTGAAAGTCTCGAAGAGCTCCCGGGTCTCAGATTCACGGAGAGGTCCGAGGTGTAGTTCGAGAAGTCATAGGTGTCGTTGCCGCCGCCGTCCCAGACCGTCAGGAAGATGCGGTTGGCGCCAGGCGTTCCCTGGCTGTGCCCATCGATGAGCATCGTGCCGTTGGTCGGGGAGAAGGTATAGACAGTGTCGCCGGCATTGGTGGTGTAATCCGCGCCGTATAATTTCTGCAGCGCGGCGATGTCGTACATCATGAACGTTTGAGCGTATCCGTACTTTTCATTCGGATATCCGTCAGTGATCGATGCATGGGGATAACTGCGATAGCTCATCACAGTATATTCCATGAAATCATAGGATCCGGGCATCGCGACGTTCGAGACGCCGCCGGCCTCATGACTGTGCTTCAGCCCCAGGGAATGGCCGATCTCGTGCAAAATCGAGTCCCAGGCGTAGTCGCCCCGGCCCGGTGCATCGTAAGTCGTACCCGAGAACCAGACATCGCCGGCCTTGAGGTCATTGCCCGGGGTGTAGGCATAAGCCGTCGGTGCGGCATCCGACGAATGCGCGAGGCGGATATCGGCCGCGGCTGCATTGCCGGTCTCGGTGATCCGCAGGTTGGTGAAGCTCATCACCTCGTTGAACGCGGCGCGTGCTGCCCCGATCATCTGTCCGGTCAGCGGCCGAAAACCGTGCAACGCTTCCTCATATCCGGCGCCATAGATGCTTGCCGAGCCGGGAAAGGAAACGGTAACCGAATCCCCGGCCCATTCGTAGCCGTCGAGCAGTCCATCGATAGTCGGCTTGTTGGTTGGTTCGGTCGGCACGGCTCTACCGCTGCCATTGCCCGCGGCAGGCGCACCGAATGCCATACCGGCGGCCGAGACCGTCTGATCCCAAGACATGAATTCCCCCGCCCCCGTTTCGATAAAAAGCGTCCGATTAAAAACAATGCAGGAGAGCATTCTCCTAAATGCGTAATAAAATCCACGATCGGACTTGCCCAATCAAGCCCCAATAGCCAGCGGACCGATGGCGCCAGACAAAAAAGCAATTCGGGGCCGGCGCTCGGCCGGCCCCTCCAAGCCTTAGGATGTGAGCCTTCGGTCCTTGGGCCTCAATACATGTGCTGGCCGCCGTTGATCGACAGGGTCGACCCGGTGATGAAGCCGCCCTCGTCATCGACCAGGAACAGCACGCCGCGGGCGATCTCCGACGCCTTGCCCGTCGAACTTGTAGACGCTGATGCCGTGCCGAAGCGCTTCGGCGAGCTGAGCGAGATCCTCGGCGACGTGGCGCAGAGATCGCTGACCCTGCAGCTGCGCGAGCTCGAGGCCGACGGCATCGAGCACCGGCGGGTCTTCGCCGAGGTGCCGCCGCGGGTTGAATACTCCCTCACCGAATACGGCCGCACGCTGTCGCCGGTGCTCGACGCGATGAAGGCCCGGGGGCAGAGCTGCCGCAATCGGGTGGAAGAGAGGGCCGAGGCGGCCTAGCGGCCAGTCAGCCGGCGTCGATCAGCCCGGCGATTGACAGGAATGCGGGCGAGCCGGGCGTTACCATGATGAGATCGACGAAGGTCTTGCTGGGCGGGGCCAGGTCGTCCCCGCTGCGGCGACGTAGCTCCTCCCAGGTGATCTGGCTCAGGCGGCGGGTGACGTGGTCGATGAGGAAGGGCTGCTGTGGGAAGGCCGACAGCGTGTCGATGAAGGCGCCGACATCTTCACCGGAATTCGACATGCCATGGGGCCAGAATTCGACCAGGAAGGCCGACAGCCGGTCCGCCGGCGTCAGTATCGAGCGGGCGCCACGGAAGATGCGGGGCTCGCTGCCCTGGGTGTCCATCTTCACTAGGCTCGGCGGCAGTGGCAGGCCGCCGAAATAGGCATCCAGGGTCGTCACCGGCACGGTGATCGACGGCCTGTCCTCGTCCGAGACGTAGAGCCGATGGTCCCCCAGATTGTCGGATGAGTGATAGAGCCGGGCCGATCCGACGGTGTCAGACACGGCCGCGGCCACGAGGTGAAGCCGCATCGCGTCGCTGCTTCGGGCGTTCTCCGTCAGCAGGCTGAAATTGCGCGGATCCGGCTCGAAGGCGTGGATCGTCGATCCGTGCGGCATGACCTGGCGGGCCAGGGCGCTGTACCAGCCGATATTGGCACCCAGATCGATGAACAGGCCGAAATTCGATAGCAGCCTGCGCGCGATCTCGGTCTGGATCGGCTCCCAGTTCCCGCTGTCGAGGATGGAGCGCGAGACGAACTCGTCGTCCGCATAGGGATGGGTCCTGATCCGGAAGGGCGGCACGCCCGGCAGTTCGATGATCCGGACGCCTTCCTCGGCGCGGGGTGCCGCGTCGCCGGCTTCCGGCGGTGGCGGCAGCGCCGCCCGAAGACGGCGCAGCTCGGCCTCCAGGCGATCCAGCCGCGCCGGGGCATCCCGAGGGTATCCCTTGTCGACGACATGCCGAATCGCGCCGATGGCCTTCGTCCGACCAAGATACTTGAAGGCATCCCGAAGCATCCCGGCCCCTTTTCGCGACGCTGTTGTCCGCAATTCCGAAAGGCCGGATAAACGGCGTCGAGGACGAGGCCAACAGCCTCGCGGCAAGGGGGCGGGCGTGCAGCCCGCCCCGATCCCATCAATACATGTGCTGGCCGCCGTTGATCGACAGGGTCGACCCGGTGATGAAGCCGCCCTCGTCATCGACCAGGAACAGCACGCCGCGGGCGATCTCCGACGCCTTGCCCAGGCGTCCGACCGGCACCTTGGCGACGATCTTCTCCAGCACGTTCGGCGGCACGGCGCGGACCATGTCGGTGTCGATGTAGCCCGGCGCGATGGCGTTGACGGTGACGCCCTTGCCGGCGCCCTCCTGGGCCAGGGCCTTGGTGAAGCCGTGGATGCCCGATTTGGCGGCGGCGTAGTTCACCTGGCCGTACTGGCCGGCTTGGCCGTTGATCGAGCCGATGTTGACGATCCGGCCGAAGCTGCGCGCGCGCATGCCGTCGATGACGCAGCGGCACATGTTGAAGCAGGAGCCGAGATTGGTGTCGATCACCGCATCCCAGGCATGGCGGTCCATCTTGTGGATGGTGCCGTCGCGGGTGATGCCGGCGTTGTTGACCAGGATTTCGACCGGCCCGAGCTCGGATTCGATCTTGGTGATCGCCGTCTGGCACTGGTCGAAATCGGCGACGTCGAATTTGTAGACAGCGATGCCGTGCCGCTCGCTGAAGGCGTGGGCCGCTTCATCGTTGCCGGCATAGGTCGCGGCGACCTTGTACCCCTTGTCCTTCAGGGCGAGCGAGATCGCCTCGCCGATACCTCTCGTCCCACCGGTCACAACTGCTACACGTGCCATGTGACGTCCTCCCAGGGTTGGGGTTGATGGGCTGCCCGCCGAGACGAGAGATCGAGGGGCAGCCCGGGAAAATCGGCGGATGCCGCGTCAGCCGGTCTGTGCCGGCCTCAGCGCTCCACGCACAGGGCGATGCCCATGCCGCCGCCGATGCACAGGGTGGCGAGACCCTTCTTCGCGTCCCGCCGGCCCATTTCGTAGAGCAGGGTGGTCAGGATCCGGGCGCCGGAGGCACCGATCGGGTGGCCGATGGCGATGGCGCCGCCATTGACGTTCACCTTGGACGTGTCCCAGCCCATGTCCTTGTTCACGGCGCAGGCCTGGGCGGCGAAGGCCTCGTTGGCCTCGACCAGATCCAGTTGCTCGGCCGTCCAGCCCGCCTTCTTCAACGCGGCGCGGCTGGCCGGGATCGGGCCCGAGCCCATCACCGCGGGGTCGACGCCGGCCGTGGCCCAGGAGGCGATGCGGGCCAGGGGCGTGATGCCGCGGCGCTGCGCCTCTTCCTCCGTCATCAGGATCAGGGCGGCGGCGCCGTCATTGAGGCCGGAGGCGTTGCCGGCGGTGACGGTGCCTTCCTTGTCGAAGGCCGGGCGCAGCTTGGCCAGCACCTCGATCGTGGTGTCCGGCTTCAAATATTCGTCGGCGTCGATGACGACGTCGCCCTTGCGGCCCTTGACCGTGAACGGCGTGATCTCGTCCTTGAACCGGCCCTCGCGCTGGGCCGCCGCGGCCTTCTGCTGCGATGCCAGGGCGAAGCGGTCCTGGTCCTCGCGGGTGATCTGCCATTGCCGGGCCACGTTCTCCGCCGTGTTGCCCATGTGATAGCCGTTGAAGGCGTCCCACAGGCCG
This sequence comes from Inquilinus sp., assembly GCF_057815775.1. Classification (NCBI taxonomy): domain Bacteria; kingdom Pseudomonadati; phylum Pseudomonadota; class Alphaproteobacteria; order Rhodospirillales; family Rhodospirillaceae; genus Inquilinus; species Inquilinus sp. The sequence continues at coordinate 2,811 of NZ_JBYRFX010000703.1, read as the reverse complement.
TCGCGGATCATGGTGTCGACCATCTTGGCGTCGCCCATCTTGGTGCCGCTGCGCAGATGCAGCGCATGCGGCGCCAGCGACATGCTCTCCTGCCCGCCGGCCACGACGATGCGGGCGTCGCCCAGCGCGATGGCCTGGCTGCCCAGCGCCACGGTGCGCAGGCCGGAGCCGCAGACCTGGTTGATGCCGTAAGCGGTGGCCGATTTCGGGATGCCGGCGCCGATCGCCGCCTGGCGTGCCGCATTCTGGCCGACGGCCGCGGTCAGCACCTGGCCCAGCACCACCTCGTCTACCTCGGCGGCGTCGACCCCGGCCCGGCCCAGCGCCGCGGTGATCGCGGCGATGCCCAGCTCATGCGCAGGCACCGCGGCGAAGGCGCCGGCGAAGGCCCCGACCGGCGTGCGCGCAGCTGCGGCGATGACGACGTTGGCCATGAAGGCGTTTCCTCTGCTGTTCGGCACGGTCGGGCCGTGCCGGTGGAATTGCGTTAGTGTGACGATAGCCACGGCGCTTCCAGCAGCGCAACTGCGACAGGATTACCGGGCCGAATAAGGGGAGGGGAAGTATGCGGAAGGGGAAGGTGGGGCTGCTGGTCCTGGCCGCGCTGTTCGCGGCCGTCACGGCGCGGGCCGGGGATTGCAGCACGATCGCCGGGCGGCTGGCCACAGCGTGGCGAGAGAAGGCGCTGGTCACCGGCCTTGGCGGCATCGACGCCGCCACCGCCGCCTGCGTCCAGAAGGCGCTGGTGCTGCACCTTAAGGCCGATCTGGGGCAGCCGGTCGGCTACAAGGTCGGCCTGACCAGCCAGGCGATGCAGGACCGGCTGGGCGTCCGCCACCCCGTGTCCGGCGTGCTGTTGGACACGATGCTGCGGTTTCCCGACGTGAAGGATGGTGGCGCGGAGTTCGAGGCGGCCGAGGTGGCGGGCCCGCCGGTCCCAGTGAACTTTGCCGCCCGGCCGATGGTCGAGGCGGATCTGGTCGTGGTGATCGGCGACGAGGATGTGAATCAGGCGAAGACGCCGGAGGAGGTGCTGGCCCATCTCGCGGCAGTGTATCCTTTCATCGAACTCGCCGACCTGGTCCTGGCGCCGGATGAAAAGCCGACGGCCGAGGTGATCACCGCGATCAATGTCGGCGCCCGGCTCGGAATCCTGGGCCAGCCGATCGGCATCGAGCCGGATTTTGCCGATCGCCTGGCGACGATGAAGGTCTTGCTGACCGACGGTTCCGGCAAGGTGCTAGCCGAGGCGCCGGGCACCGCCATCCTCGGCCATCCGCTGAACGCCGTGATCTGGCTGGCGCGGGATCTGGCGTCGCGGGGCGAAGCGCTGCAGGCCGGCCAGCTGATCAGCCTGGGATCTTTCGGCGCGCCGGCCCAGCCGGTCGCCGGCGGGACGGTGACGCTGCACTATGAGGGGCTGTTGCCGGAGCCGGTGACGCTGGCCGTGCAGTTCGAATAGCGGCCGCCAGCCAGTCGGCCAGGGGCTGCCAGACACGGGCTTCGGCGCCGCCGCCGACCACCATGCCGATATGGCCCAGCGGCGGCTCGATCCGTTCTGCGCCTGGCATCCGCTCCGCCAGGGCCCGGGCGCTGGCCGGCGGCACGATGCGGTCGCGCGCCGGGATCAGGTGCAGGCTGGGCAGCCGGATCGCCTCCGGCCGCACCAGGGCGCCATCGACCCGCCACAGGCCGCGGCCGGGTGTGTTCTCGGCATACCAGGCGTCCAGGCATTCCAGCGCCACCGGGCCGGGCAGCGGGATGCCGTCGTTCAGCCAATCCTCCAGCGCCACGAAGCGCGCCGCTTCCGGCGAGTCCGGATCGATCCGGCCGAAGGCGCTGAACTTGCGCAGAGCGGTCAGCGGGTCGAGCATGGTGAACAGCGCCTGGATGCCGTCGACCGGCAGCACGCCTAGCGACGCCACGATCGGCCGGCTGGCCGCCGCCGCCATGCGGCCGATCTGGGCCTGCTGCGGTGCCTCGGCATGGAAGTCCCAGGGGGCGGCCAGGAAGGCGGCGCCGGCGATGTCGGCGGGCCGCCGTGCCGCCAGCGCCGCCGCCAGCGTGCCGCCCATGCAATAGCCCAGCAGGCCGACCGGGCCCCCCCCGATGTCTTGGGCCGCCGCGGCGCGGGCGGCGTCCAGCGCGGGCTCCAGGCGCTGCAGGACGATATCGGTCAGGCTGAAGTTGCGCTCCGGCCCCTCGGGCACGTCCCATTCCAGCAGCAGCGGCCGCAGGCCTTGGGTCGACAGGAACCGCAGCAGGCTGCGCTCCGCGGTCAGATCCAGCACATAGGCGCGGTTGACCAGGGACGGCACCACCAGCACCGGCAGGCCGTTGGCCGGGCCATAATCGCGCAGCCGGGCCGTGCCGGCCTGCCACAGCACCGGCGGGTCTGGCAGGTCGCGGCGATAGGGATGGTGGCTGTAGCGCTCCAGCCCGGCCAGGAAGGCGGCGGCGCGCCGTGTCGTCTCCGCCGTCAGCGCCCCGACGGCCGTGTCAGGACCCAGTCTTGAGAGGTGCTCGGCGGCGTGGCGCAGCGGCTCCGGCCAGGGCGGATTCGAGCTGGGCGACACGCTGTTCCAGCGCGGCAAGGCGGCGATCCCGCTCGTCCAGCTCGACACTGCCGCCGCCAGGTGCAGCGGCAGCGGCCGGGGGCCGAGGCGCGGCATCACCGGCCGGACCAGTCAGGCCGGGCAGCCAGCGCCCGGCCTGGGCCGGGTCGAACAGGGCGGCCCAGCCTCGCAGCGTCTCGGGATCGGTCAGGGTTGCGGTCCAATGCTCTTGCCAGAGATCGAGGAAGCGGCGGGC
>NZ_JBYRFX010000702.1:0-3809 GCF_057815775.1 Inquilinus sp. | reverse complement strand
TGCGGTACAGCCGGGCGGAGGCGCTGAAGCGTCTGGCGATCCCCGACGGGTCGGCAGCCGGCGAGGTGCTGCGCGGTTTGAGCGATCTCGCCGTCATCCCGTTGCTGCCATCCGACGCCTTCGCCGGGTTCGTCGAGGGTGGCTGGCTCTGGGGGGCGGATCACGGCCTGATCGAGCGGGCCGAACGTCTCGCCAGGCCCCTCCTGGCCGCGGGGACGGCCCGGAAGGTCTTCATCGCGTCGTACGGCGTCATCGGCATGGCCGATGCGGCCCGCCGACTCGCCGAGGCCGCCCCTCCCTTTGCGGTGGCGCAAGAGCCTGTGCAGACGCTGCAGGGCGAAGCCGTCGCCGTGGCGATCGGCCTCGAGCTTCCTCCGCTGGCGATCTGATCCACGGGCGGCCAGCCTTCGACGGCGATCGGCCCGGTACAGGGAGCGTTGAGCGGCCGGAGGCCATCAGGATGATGGCCAGGAGCCAGATCGTCCGCTTCCGTCCCCTTTGCGGTCATCCAGCGGCCGTCGGGGCTCCTCCACACCGGACATCTGCTTTGGATCTGTTGGCTCCGAAACCGGACCTGTTTCCGGAGGCGGCTCCATCCATAGGCGCTAACTTTAGCGTTCGTTCGAGCCGCTTTGAGCATTCATGATTGCTTAGCGCTCCTGGGAACGAACGAAGCAGCCGGTCGGCAACCGCCCTAAACTTGGGCATAGAGCATGCGGTGCGACGATCCTGAAAGCCGACGTTCCGCCGCCAATTTCAGCGCCTTTTCAATCACCGCGCATCGGGGCAAATGCGTCATTCAGGCATGCCCGGCCGAGCGACAGCTTCTGCCATACGCGGTCATTCGCTGAGGCCGACTTCGGCATCAAGACCACCATTATTGCGTCTGCATGCCTTATCTACGGCTTTGTCTGGTCCGGGACAGTTCGCGGCGAAACCGTTCAAGGGAGTTGGCGCGGTACGCGGGTTCTGTCGAATGGCGGATCAGGTTGGCGCATTAGGCACGAACATCTGAGTAGCGGCGAACGCCGGTGACATTTGCCGCCGGGGTACTCGCTCGGCTTACCGAGAAGTCGAATCCGGATTGTCGTCATGGCTCGAGATGGCGCCGGTACGCCCGTTTGAATAGGCTTTACCCTAGTGGGTAGCCCGCAAAAAGGACCGGCATATCAAAATCATCTGCACCTCCAACGCCGCGTTCTCGGTGAGCTTTTAGGAGGGGACGCCCCTAATCCGCACGATCCAACCTTTGGCTTGCTTCAGGTAAATGGACGAGCGCCGCGCTGTCCTGCCAAAGTTTCACCATCACAGCGTCGTCGCTCGCTAATTCCGAAATATCTGGCCATGTCAGGTGACGCTTGTCCTGAGAAGCATAAAACCGTCCCTCAGGCGGGACTATCCTGCCAAGCGTCAGACCCACCAGGAAATCTCCCCCACTGGCAATAGTGTTCATCCGTAGGATAACGCTCAGGATCCGCGTCACGAATGCAAAGGCAAATCTGACCACAAGAGATTGACCGCGTGCGAGCCCTGTGCCAGGCGTCAGACCCGGATTGAAAGCGATCAGCCGTAGTCCGAGATTTTGTGCGGAGGTGGATGACGCCAGGGCGCGAGCCGTTAGTACGTTGCAGAGCTTGGAGGCGGCGTAGGCGCGCATACCCAACCTCGAACCTTGCGAGTTGCGCAGTTCAACCTGGCCGCGGGCTAACATCTCGGCGTCAGCGTGCTCAGGCGGATTGGATCGATTGGTCTTCGGATCATAGAGGTTGCTCGTCGTAATCACCACCGTGGCCCCGGGCGCCAAGCGCGGCATCAGGAGCCGCAGCAGTAAATAATGCGCAAGATGGTTCACTGCAAAAGTGGTCTCGAACCCATCTCCAGTACGCTGGCGAATGTCGCGGCCCAGGATGCCGGCGTTAAGCACAAGGCCGTCTATGCTCGTGTGGCCCAGCCGCTCTTCGGTCGCAGCGGCAAAACTTCTCACACTGGCGAGTTTTGTTAGATCAAGCGGCAAAAACTCAAGCCCGGCCGGCGGTTGATTACGTGCCCCGACCAAGAGCCGGATGTCCGGGTTTTCTTGCATTTGCTGTGCGGCAGCGAAACCTATACCGGCGGTTCCACCGGTCATGACGATCGTCCTCATATCATTTTTGCGCTTTCGAGCATTTGGAAAGTCCTCAAGGTGGCATTGCTACCAATTGCGTTGAGCTGCTCGACGACGTGCTTCTCAATTGCGAGATCGCGGCAGGCCACAACGATCAGCGTCGCTTGATCCTCCGCAAACTCCTTGGTTGCTTCCAATCCAGGACCCGCGTTGCCGCCGGTACCAATGGTGGAGCAGGACATCTTTACCTCGAGAACAGTTCAAGGTATACAGCGTGAACTTTACGACCGCCGTCGTCAAGATGTACGATGTCGACCATGCCATACCCAAACAAAATTACCCGGCTGGCCGTGATCGACGCCGCGTTAGCGCTTGTTGAGGGAGAGGGACCAGAGGCCCTAACCCTTCGCCGTCTCGCCGGCAATGTCGGGGTGACGGCCAACGCGCTCTACCGCTATTTCGACAGCCGTGACGACCTTCTGGCGGCGAGCACCGACGCGGTCATCCAGCGGCTCATTATCACCATAGCAAACGCAATGTCCGAATTGCCCGGCGATGTGACCGCCGAGGCCCGTGTCCGCAGGCTGCTCGCCGTCTATTCGCACTTCGCGCAGAGCAACCCCGCTCTTTACCGCACCTTTTTGAGCCCGAAGGACGAAGCGGGCGCTAACTTGCCAAAGCGGCATGCTCATGAACGGCTTTGGGATCAGTGCCTCGAGATTATCGAGCCACTCGTCGGCCCGAACGATGCCCCATCGGCGACCGTTTCGATCTGGGGACTGTTGCACGGACTATGGACGCTACGTCAGGCGGGCGTGCTTGGTGGGAGGAAGCCATTGGAAATCGACAGTTATGCCTTTGACGTAATCATCCGGGGCTTGAGCCATTGAGCGCGAGACGAAGCCTGCTCCGATCGACGCTGATCGCACGCGATCTAAGCGCCTGCTCGCAAGAGCTGGGGACCAAAGATCTAACGGAGCGCGCCGGATCGTGATCATCCAAGAAGACTGACATGATCGCCCGAATTCAACTGATTCCACCCCGCCTGCGCGTCTCGTGCGCGTCGCGCAGGCGGGCTACCGTCACCGACCCTCGCCTTGAGATGCCTTCCAAGCGCACCAAGGCTGCGAAAGCCCGACGCGCAGCTGCCCATCCGGAGCGGCTTGGCGCTCAATGCAAGGCCATCGCCAAAACCTTCGTTCCGATTGTCGATCGCGGCCGGTGCGAAGGGAAGCCGCCAAAGGCGTGGTCTGGGCAGTAACGCTGGGTGTACCGGCCCAACCCTGGAGCGGCCGGTGGGGCTCATGGGCGCCTGTCTAAAGGCCGGCACCCGGCTACACTCTGCCAAACCGTCCGCCCCGTCATGCCAAAGTGCGCGCACGGCCACACCAGGATTGCCGCCGCCCGCACGATCTGCGGGGACGGGCCTGGATCGCGTCCCCCTGCTTCAAGGCCGGGGCCGCGATGACGATGTGGGGTGGTGAGGCAGTGTGAATTTGACTATTTGTTCCCTTTATGTTCTAATCAAGGGATGACACACACACAGCGCCCACGCCCCAGACACCCACCGCCGGATCCCCGGCGGCGGAGGTGTTTGCGCAGGAGTGGACGCTGCTGTCGGAGATGGAAGCGCTCAGTGGCGAGCTGGCCCGGGCGTTCAAGGTCAGGAGCCTCGCGGCCCTCAAGGTTGACGACGACGCCAAGG
>NZ_JBYRFX010000701.1:0-6522 GCF_057815775.1 Inquilinus sp. | reverse complement strand
AGCCGTCAGCCGGCCCGGCCTGAGCCCGCCAGCCAGGAGCGGATGAAGCGGTTGATCGCTTCCGGCTGCCACTGCACCGGCAAGGCTCCGGCCCCGCCCTCTTTTGGTGCAGCGCGGCCGCAATCCAGGATCATGAAATCGGTGCGGCGCTCGCGCTCCGGATCCACGGTCGGCAGCACCGGCGCGTGGTCGCCATAGAAGGCCAGCAGCGCCCGGTCGGCCGTCGCGTCGAGATGCGCCGCCAGCCGGCCCAGCATGGCGTCGGCATGGCCGATATGGTGCAGGTACTGGCCCGTCGGGTCGTCCTCGCCGGGCACCCGGCCGGGGCGATAGGGGTCGTGCGCCTCCATGGTGACGCAGACCAGGAACAGCTTCACGCCATCCGCCTGCGCCCGGCGCAGTTGGTCCTCGATCACCCCCGCCACCGCCGCATCGGAGATGTAGTAGCCGCAGCGCTCGGCCTCCGGCAGGTCGCGCTGGCTGATGAATCGATCGAAGCCGAGCACCGGGATCGCCCCGCGGCGGCGGAAGAAGGTTTCGTCATAGGGGTGCAGGAAGACAGTGCGCCAGCCTTGGCCGCGCAACGCCATGGCCAGCGAGGCCGGGGCGAAGCGCTGCGGCCGCAGATAGGGGTGCAGCCCGTCGAAGGATTGCTGCGCCCCGGTCAGGCCGGTGATCACCCCAACCTCCGGCCGCAGGGTGTAGGCGCCGAAACACGGCACCTCGAGCAGGCCCTGCACCACGGCGCGCGGCCGCAGCCGGTCGAATTCGGGCAGGCCGGTCGCCAGGCCGATGCGGCGCAGATCCATGAAGGATTCCGACTGCACCACCACCACGGCATCGATGCCGGCGGCGACGGTGGGCGGCGGCATCAATGGCATCGGGCTGGCCGCCTCGCCGAGCCAGCGCAGCCAGGCGGTCGGCAGCGACGCTGCAAGGCCGTAGCGCTGGATCGCGCCGCGCGGATCGGTGGCATCGGCGAAGGTCAGTGCCGCCGGCCAGGCCAGGCCATAGCGGCGGCCGAAGCCGAACAGGACGATCAGCGCCACCTCGCCACCGAACAGCACGGCCTGCACGCCCGGCGGGATCGCCCGCGGCTCGATCCAGGTCCAGCCCACGATCAGCGCCACCAGCCCCGCGATGGCGGCGAGCAGCGCCAGGCCCTCGCGCCGCTCGATGTAGAACAGGCTGGGGTGGCGCAGGATCGGCAACAGGAAGGCGAAGTCGGCAAACACCAGCGGCTCATACAGGCTGCGCTGCTTGGCGTTGGAGATGGCGACGAGGATGGCGAGCGTGACCAGGCTGGCCGTCAGCGCGAACCAGAATCGGCCGAACAGGCCGAGCCAGCCCCCTGACAACAGCAGGAACACCGCGAGCCGACCGAGGATCGCGGCCCGGCTGCCGCCGAGGAAGCGCCGCCGCGGCCGGGCCAGCGCATCCATCGCCTCCCACGCCACGGCGCCGCCGGCCAGGCCGATCCATTCGGGCGCGGCGATCATGGCCGCGGTTCCGCCAGGCCCCGCTGCCCTTAGCCGCCCCCGACCACGGTGGTCGACGGCGACGCCACCGAGATGGTGTTCCGCACCACCGACAGGAACTTCAGGAACTCGACCGAGGAGGCGTTGGCGACATAGATCATGTCGTGGCTGCGCAGCTTGAACTGCTGGGCGTAGAAATAGCCGTGCGGGTCCTCGAAGCTGAGGCGATAGACCACCGGCACCGGCGTCCGCGTCTCCAGCAGCGGCGAATTCGGCCGCATCGTCCGGAACACCGCCCGGGATTCGAAGCGGAAGACGAAGACAGCGCTGGCGTCGGCCGCCCGGTCGGACAGCCCGCCGGCCCGCCCGACGCCCTGCGCCAGGGTGAACGGATCCTGGTCGATCGGCAGTTCGCCCGATGCGGTCACCGCCCCCAGCGCCGTGAAGGTCTGCGGGTGGCGGGTGACGTAGATGGTGTCGCCGGGCTGGACGTAGATGTTCTCGGCCGGGTTCTGCAGGATTGTGGTCAGGGCCACCGTCTCCGACACCCCGGCGCGGCTCACGGTGATGAAGGTTTCGGCCGGCAGTGAGCGCACGCCGCCGCCCTGGGCGATGACGTCGAGCAGCCGGTCGCCCTTGATGTTGAGCGGCACCCGCGCCGCCCCGGTCTGGTCGCCGAGCACCGAGGCGGAGGCCGAGGCCGATTGCGGGATGGTCACCAGCGCCTGCGGCTGGCTGGCCTGGGTGGCCAGCGCCGACTGGATCGCCGTGGCGATCTGGGTCGGGGTGCGCCCGGCGGCGCGGATCGGCTTGGCGGCGTAGGGCACGGTGATGGTGCCGCGCTGGTCCACCACCTGCGGCGGCAGGGTGACGTTGTGGGCGCCCTGGACCGTGCCGGTGGTGTCGCTGGAGGCGAACAGGCCGGTGCCCGACTCCCAGATCGACACCGCGACCACGTCGCCGATGCCGACCTGTTCCGACGGGGCCGGCGCCTTGTCGCCGAAGCGTTGCACCAGGCTGGGGGCGTGGAAGCTGTCCATGGCCGTGAGGCTGGCCTGGTTGACGTCGACGATCGCATAGCGGCTGTCGACATCGGCGGCGGGCGACCCCGGCGCCGGGGTGGGGGCCGCCTCGCCGGATGCCAGGATCTGGCCGGCGATCGGGCCGGTGCTCGGCAACTCGCCGCAGGCCGGAATCATGAGGACGGCAGGAACGAGCCACGCCAATCGCCAGGTCATGAGGCCGTGTCTTCCGATTGAGCGCGCCGAAGCACGAATTCTTCGGTGCATATCAGATTTCATCCGGCATAGCCAATGCTGCATGTGCGAATAATTTCGTATTCGACTCCTGAAACCCAGGCGTGGAGCGGGTTTGCGGAGTCGAAACTGTAAATTGTGGTTTTCAGGAGCACTATCAGGTTTTATATCTGTCCGGCACCACCAACTCTTTCAGGCGCCGATGTCCCCTGGTTCCGTCCGGAGATGGACGAGCCGCCCGCCAGATTTCGCCGGAAGCGCCCGCTTCGAATCGCCCGACAACACAGGACGACGCCGTGACGCCCCAGACGATCATGATCGACGGCTACAATCTCGGCCTCGAAACCGGCACCGGGGTGGCGACCTACGCCCGCAACCTCAGCTACGAGCTGCACAATCTGGGCTATCGCACCGATGTGCTGTATGGCGGCCGCGCGGCGCCGGGCACCCAGGATCTGATGCGCGAAATCGCCTTCTTCGACCCCAACAATGTCGGCAACCCGCCGCGCTGGCTGGAATTCCTGCGCACTGTGAACGAGCTGGTGCATTCCCCGGCCGGGGTGCGGGCGAAGCCGGTGCCGATCACCGGCAAGGTCATCGCCAAGACCTACCGCTCGCGCATGCCCTATTACGACGAGATCCTGAACGTGCCGGATCTGTGGAGCCGGTCGTACCGGCATTTCGCGATCTATCGCAACCGGCTGACGGTGACGATGCGCAACCCGCCGCCGCTGATGCACTGGACCTATCCGCTGCCGCTGCGCATGGCCGGGTCGCGCAACATCTACACCATCCACGACTTGGTACCGCTGCGCCTGCCCTACACCACGCTCGACAACAAGCGGCGCTACTACAAGCTGGTGCGCATGCTGCTGCGCCGGGCCGACCACATCGTCACAGTGTCCGAGACGTCGAAGCGCGACATCGTCGACCTGTTCGGCTACCCCGAGGAGCGGATCACCAACACCTACCAGGCCGTCGACATCCCGGCGAAATACGCCAACAAGCCTGAGGACGCGGTCAAACGCGAGGTCGAGGGCACCTTCAACCTGACCTACAAGGGCTACCTGCTGTATTTCGGCGCGATCGAGCCGAAGAAGAACATCGGCCGTCTCATCGAAAGCTACCTGGCCAGCCAGATCAAGACGCCGCTTGTCATCATCGGCAAGCTGGCCTGGAAGACCGACCAGGAACTGCGCCTGCTGAACGAATCCTCGATCCGCTACCTCGAGCAGGTCGACACGCTGACCTACACCCGCGACCGGGTGCTTCGCATCGACTACGCCCCCTTCCCGCTGCTGGTCAGCCTGATCCGCGGCGCCAAGGCGGTGACCTTCCCGTCGCTGTATGAAGGTTTCGGCCTGCCGGTGCTGGAGGCGATGCGCCTGGGAACGCCGGTGCTGACCTCGACCGAAGGCGCGATCCCGGAGGTGGCGGGCGACGCGGCGCTGCTGGTCGACCCCTACGACACCCATGCGCTGGCCGAGGCGATCCGCGCCCTCGACAGCAACGCCGAGCTGCGCGGCGAGCTGGCGGCGAAGGGGCTGAAGCAGGCGGCGCTGTACTCGCCGGAAAGCTATCGCCAGCGCCTGGGCGAGATGTACCGGTCGCTGGTTCCGGCCTCCGCCCGAAATCCTGAAATCGGCGCACCGCAGGCTGTAACCAGCGCTGACTAAAGGTTTCGTGATGCGAAAACGCAATCGATGTTCAAGATTTCGTGATTTCGCAGGTTTCCCCGCAGGGCTGCCTTTGCTATGCTGCGGTGCAGCGAGCGTCGCGCATCTCCTGCCTGCGTCGAACGAGGTAAGGCTTGGGTAAGACACCGGACAATCCGTCGGAAACCCTGTCCGAAGACCTGGACCGGCAGATGTCGGTCGGGGAATCGTCGGACTCGCGGGTTTCGCGCCGGACCATCGCCGAGCTGCGCGCCGCGAAATCCCGGGCCGCTCCGCGGACAACCGACAAGCCCGACGACGACCGGGCCGATGCCGACGCCCCTGTCACCACCGACACCAGCCCCGATGAGTCCCCTGCCGATCCGGAGGCGCGTGGCGGTCCCGTGGCCAGAACCGGCGGCACGGTGACACCACTGAGCAAGACCGGCGGCCGCCCGGTCCCGGCCAACACCGGCTTCACCAGGGATGTGCCGGCCCGGACCGCGCCGGCGCCGACCCCCGCGGTGGCGCGGCGCACCTCGGACCGCCGCTTCGATGCGGCGTTCGAGCCGCTGCAGCTGCCGGCGCGGCGCGCCCGGCTGTCGATCTGGTTCTGGCTGTCGCTGCTGTTCATGGTGGTGCTGCCGACCGCGTTGGGCGCGGTCTACTATTTCTTCATCGCAGCCGACCAGTACGTCTCCGAATTCCGGTTCGCGGTGAAATCCTCGAACGCCTCGGCCGCCGCGGGCAGCACCAATGTGATCGGCGCCGCGCTGGGCCAGTCATCGCAGATGTCGGCCTTCAGCGACAATTTCATCGTCGCCGACTATATCGGCAGCCGCGCGGCGGTGACCGACCTCTTGAAGACGATCGACCTGCGCAAGATCTACAGCGACCCGAAGGCCGATTTCCTGGCCCGGCTGGACCCGACGGTGCCGACCGAGGCGCTGGTCAAATACTGGCAGTCGCGGATCGATGCCAGCTTCGACGTCTCGACCGGCATCTCCGTCGTCCAGGTCCGGGCCTTCTCGGCCGCGGACGCGCTGCGCATCGCCCAGGGGCTGATCGGCGCCAGCGAGGCCCTGGTCAACCGGATGGCCGAGCGGGCGCGCGAGGATTCGGTGAGCTTCGCCGAGCGCGACGTGAAGAATGCGGAAGACCGACTGCGCGACATCACCGCAAGGCTGCGCCAGTTCCGCAACGTACAGCAGAGCCCTGATCTGTCGACCAGCGCGTCCTCCACCCTGGCCCTGACGCTGCAGCTGCGCACCAACCTGGCGCAGATGGAAGCGCAGCTGACCTCGCTGTCGACCCACATGTCGCCGGATGCGCCGACCATCAAGGTGCTGAAGAACAACATCGCCGCGACCCGCGACCAGTTGAGCAAGATCGAGGGCGAGCTCGGTTCCGGCGTCACCGGCGCCCCGCCCGCTACTGCTACCTCGGCCGCCCCCGGCGATGCCGCGGCCGGCGCCCCCCCCGGCGGACACCGTTCCGGCCGTCGGCCCCGGCGGCCAGGGCTACGCCACCACCCTGTCGGATTACGAAGACATCCGGCTGGAGATGCAGTTCGCGCAGCAGAGCTACCAGAACATGCTGACCGCGCTGGACCAGGTGCGCAGCAGCGCCATGTCCGACCGCACCTACCTGATGCCCTATGTCGAGCCGTCGCTGGCGGAATACCCGCTGTATCCCGAGCGCGGCGAGGATGTGCTGATCGTCTTCCTGATCGCCGCCCTGGCCTGGGCCATCACCATGCTCACGGTCTACGCCGTGCGCGACCACATGATCTGAGCATGGCCATCGTGGTGCCGGCAGGCATTCCCCTTCCCCGAATCGCGCCTGGAGCCGCGACATGACCGCGATCGTGGCCCCGCGCTTCGGCTCGGCGCTGGCGGTCCAGGCCCGGGTCGTGGTGTCGCTGATGCTGCGCGAGATGCGGATGCACGCCAAGCATTCGCGGCTGAGCTACCTGCTGGAACTGCTGGAGCCGGTGCTGCAGCTGACCATGATGCTGGCGGTGTTCTCGGCGATCGGCCGGCGACCGGATTTCGGCACCAGCATGTTCCTGTTCCTCGGCACAGGGATGATCCCGTACTTCACCTTCGTCCACATCTCGTCCCGCGCCATGGG
>NZ_JBYRFX010000700.1:0-19084 GCF_057815775.1 Inquilinus sp. | reverse complement strand
GACCAGCGCCACCCGCTCGCCGATCCTCGGCAAGACCATCGCCCTGGCGCGGATCGACGTGACCCATGCCGCGACCGGCACCGCGGTCGAGATCGGCAAGCTGGACGGCCACCAGAAGCGCCTGCCGGCCGTCATCGTGCCGCTATCGCATTACGACCCGCAGAAGACCCGCCCGCGGGCCTGAACCCGGCTTCGGGCGTCGTCTTCCGCAGGGCCCATGAGGGCCGCCGCGGCGCCCGAAACCGCGTTCAGGCCCGCGGGCGGGTCTTCTGCGGGTCGTAATGCGACAGCGGCACGATGACGGCGGGCAGGCGCTTCTGGTGGCCGTCCAGCTTGCCGATCTCGACCGCGGTGCCGGTCGCGGCATGGGTCACGTCGATCCGCGCCAGTGCGATGGTCTTGCCGAGGATCGGCGAGCGGGTGGCGCTGGTCACCACGCCGATCTGCGCCCGGCCGATATGGATGCAGTCGCCGTGGCCGACCGCGTCGTTGGACTGTACGTCCAGGCCGACCAGGCGGTGGCGCGGATGCTCCTTGCGTTCGAGCAGCGCGGTGCGGCCGATGAAATCGTCGGTCTTCGACTTCAGCGGCACGGTGAAGCCGATGCCGGCCTCGAACGGGTCGGTCTGGTCGGTGAATTCATGGTTGGCGAAGACCAGCCCGGCCTCGATCCGCACCATGTCCAGCGCCTCCAGCCCCATCGGCTTGAGGCCGTGCGGCTGCCCCGCCTGCCACACGGCGTCGAACACGGCCAGGGCGTCCTTCGGATGGCAGAACACCTCGTAGCCGAGTTCACCGGTATAGCCGGTGCGCGACACCACGACGGGCGCGCCTTCGAAGCCGCCGATGCGGCCGACGGTGAAGCGGAACCATTCCAGTTCCGTGATCGTCGGCTGGCGCGGCGCGGTCCAGACGATGTCCTTGAGGATGTCCCGGCTGGCCGGCCCCTGCACCGCGATGTTGTGCATCTGGTCGGTGGAGGACCGGACCCAGGCCTTGAAGCCCATCTTCTCCGCCTGCTCGCGCAGCCACAGGCCGCTGGCATCGTCGCCGCCGATCCAGCGGAAGTTGCAGTCGCCGAGCCGGAACAGCGTGCCGTCGTCGATCATGCCGCCATGGTCGTAGCACATGGCGGAATAGACGACCTGGCCGGTCGACAGCTTGCGCACGTCGCGGGTCAGGCAATATTGCAGCAGGGCCTCGGCGTCCGGGCCGGTGACCTCGAACTTGCGCAGCGGCGACAGGTCGATCACCACCGCCTTCTCGCGGCAGGCCCAGTATTCCTCGACCGGCCCGGCGGAAGAGAAGCGGTTGGGCAGCCAGTAGCCGCGGTATTCCCCATAGTCCCGCGTCAGCGCGGACAGGCGGGGATGGAAGGCGGTCTCGCGGGTCAGTTCGGGGTCGGCGTCGGGCGTCATGCGAATGGCCACCGCTCGTGAGAAGGTCTCTTTGCCGGAGAAGGTCCGGATGTGGATGTCGGTCGGGTCCCAGCCATTCGCCGCGTCGATGTCGTCGGGGCAGGAGGAGGAGACGCAGACCAGGTCCGTCAGCGCCCGCATCAGCACATAGTCGCCGGGGCGCGACCAGGGTTCGTCGAGGTACAGCTGGTTCGTATGGTCGATAGCGGTGTTGTAGAAATAGTTCAGCGCTTCCCAGCCCTTGCGGGCGGCGATGCCATAGGGCGCCAGGGCGGCGTTGAAATTCTCGGTGCAATTGACATGCCCGGGATAGCCCATGTCGTCGTAGTAGCGGGAATTGCAGGCGGTGGCGAAGGCGTCGTGCCGGCCGACCGTGTCCTGCACGATCTCCACCAGCGGCTCGAAATCCCGGTCGAACGCCTTGGACGGCAGGCCCGGCACCGGATAGCTGCGGCCGAGCAGCGTGCGGGTGACGGTTGAATCCAGCGCGAGGTCGAGGCCCTTGTCGACCTTGCGGGCCGAGAAGGCCTGGAAGTCGGTGCATTGCCGGCCGTAGACGTCGATCACCTGGATGAAGTCGCCGGCCCGGACGAGATAGGCCGAGGCCGTGGCGGCCCGGATGCGGATGTCCTCGATCGGGTCGGCCAGCGGTTCGGGCAGGGCGGCGGCATAGTCGCGGACCAGCCGGCTGCGCTTGACCCGGAGTTCGATCGGCGTCGCCGTGTCCTGGGCGTCCGGCAGCATCACAGCACCCGGGGCCACGGCGATCAGCAGGCCCTGGCCCTGGATGGTGAACTCCGCCCGGTCGCCCGGCCGGGAGCCTTCGCCGAACAGCCGGGCGGCGCCGGCGGTGGCGAGATCGGCGCCGCGCCGCGCCAGGGCGGCCCGGGTGCGCCGGGCGCCGTCATCGCCGGCGGCCAGGCAGGCCTTCAACCCGTCGGCCGCGGTGGTGAAGGGCAGGCCGAGGCCGGCGGCGAGGAACCGCCCGGCTTCGTCGAGGAACGACAGCTCGCAGGCCTGGCCGCCTTCCAGATCGGTCACCACCACCTGGTCGCCGGCCTCGACCCGGATCACCAGAGACCCGCCGCCGCGCACGCGATAGCGCTCGGTCCCCGGCGGCAGCACCGGGATGCCGGGCGTGCGGATCAGGCTGGGGGAGGCAGGGCGCACGCCGGCCGTCAGCGGATGGAGATCTCGCATGAGACCCTCGTGGAGGTGGCGCAGTCGAGCACGCAGGGCAGGTTACAAAATGCGGGCCGGAAGTAAAGCCATATTGACCAAGGAGAAAATATCTTCACTATGCATAAAGGCTTCAGGCACTGGATCCGCTGGGGAATGCGGGTCGCCGAGACGGCGGCGCAGGCGATCGCGCCGGGGGGAGGCACGTTCAGCAAGGCGTGACAAGAAACGTCCTGAACAACGACAGGGGAGCATCACCAATGGCAGATGTGGTGAATGTGGACGGTGCGGCTGTCCCGGCCGGCACCGAAGGCAGGCTGATCCGCGCCCTCGACTGGAAGGGCGCGTTCTGGGTGGCCGCGGGCGTGCCGCCACTCGTTCTCTTCTCCATCGGCGGCATCGCAGGCACGACGGGCAAGCTGGCCTTCGTCGTCTGGATGATCTCGATGACGATGGGCTTCCTGCAGTCCTTCACCTATGCGGAAATCGCCGGCATGTTCGGCAACAAGTCGGGCGGCGCCTCGGTCTATGGCGCGACCGCCTGGCTGCGCTATTCCAAGTTCATCGCGCCGCTGTCGGTGTGGTGCAACTGGTTCGCCTGGTCGCCGGTGCTGTCGCTCGGCTGCGCCATCGCCGCCGGATACATTCTGAACGCGGTCTTCCCGATCCCGGCGGCCGACGCGCAGCCGGTGCTGGCCTGGATCGCCGCCCATGCCGGGTCGATCACCGCCGACAGCCCGCGCGTGGCGGAATGGCTGGCGGCGCATGCCGGCGCGGCACCCGGCGACGCGATCACCGCGCTGCTGAGCGCCGACGGCGTGTCGGCCCTGACACCGGCGATCCGCAACTGGTCGCTGACCAGCTTCGGCATCCCGTTCCTGGCCACCGCCAACATCAACGCCACCTTCTTCATCGGCGCGATCCTGATGCTGCTGATCTTCGCGATCCAGCATCGCGGCATCCAGCAGACCGCCAGCGTGCAGAAATGGCTGGCGATCATCGTGCTGGTGCCGCTGCTGCTGATCGGCCTGTACCCGATCTTCAGCGGCCAGATCCAGGTGATGAACATCACCGGCCTGGTGCCGCCGACCGCGGCCTATGCCGGCGAGGACGGCACCTGGAGCAATGGCGGCTGGACCCTGTTCCTGGGCGGCCTCTACATCGCCGCCTGGTCGACCTACGGCTTCGAGACCGCGGTCTGCTACACCCGCGAGCTGCGGAACCCGAAGACCGACACCTTCAAGGCGATCTTCTATTCCGGCTTGGCCTGCTGCCTGTTCTTCTTCCTGATCCCCTTCACCTTCCAGGGCGTGCTGGGCCATGCCGGCATGCTGGCGCCGGGCGTGGTCGATGGCACGGGGGTCGCGGAAGTCCTGGGCGGCCTGATCGGCGCCGGCCGGGTCATCACCCAGATCCTGGTCGCGCTGATGATCGTCGCCCTGTTCCTGGCGATCATGACCGCCATGGCAGGGTCGTCGCGCACCCTGTACCAGGGCTCGAAGGACGGCTGGCTGCCGAAATACCTCGACCATGTGAATGAGAAGGGTGCGCCCACCCGCGCGATGTGGACGGACTTCACCTTCAACCTCATCCTGCTGGCGATCGCGTCCGACACCGGCGGCTATTTCTTCGTCCTGGCCGTGTCGAATGTCGGCTACATCATCTTCAACTTCCTGAACCTCAACTCCGGCTGGATCCACCGGATCGACTCCGGCCACATCACCCGGCCGTGGAAAGCGCCGACCTGGCTGATCGGCCTGAACACGGTGCTGGCCTTCGTCAACGCCCTGTTCCTGGGCGCCGGCGCCAAGGTCTGGGGCTATGCCAACGCCCTGTGGATCGGCTTCGCCTTCGCCGCCCTGATCCTGCCGGTGTTCGCCTATCGCCACTATGTGCGCGACGGCGGCAAGTTCCCCGCCGGTGCGATGGAGGATCTCGGCCTGGTCGGCCAGGACCTCGGCGTCAAAAAGGCCGGCATGCTGCCCTACCTGGCGCTGGCCGGCGGGTTGGCGATCGTGCTGATCGCCAACTGGGTGTTCCAGCTGCCAGCCTGATGATCCCGCCCCCATGCGCCATGGCGCATGGGGGCCTTTCCTACACGATTAGGATTGCGGCGTTGCACGGCGTCCGCACTTGCCGCATTCTGCGCATCCACCGATCCGCGGAGAGCGAAATGACGAGTTTCATGTCCAGCCAGAAAGGAGTTCCAACTCATCAGCAGGACATGACGCTGCATGCTTTCCCGATTCTTCAGGACGCCGGCCCCACGAGACGCCGCGCCTAGCCTCCCCCACTCCCGCGCACGGGCGCGGTTCCGCAAATTCCTCTCCTATTACCGGCCGCACATCCCGCTGCTGCTGGCCGATATCGGCTGCGCCCTGGTCATCTCCACCACGGCGCTGATCCTGCCGCTCGGCGCCAACTTCATCACCCGGCAGCTCACCGGCCTGGACGATGCCGCGGGGGCGCTGGGCCCGATCTATGCCGTCGGCGCCGCCATGCTGGCCGTGGTCGTCCTCCAGGCGCTCAGCACCCTGTTCGTCGACTACCAGGGCCACGTCATGGGCGCGAAGATGGAAAGCGCCCTGCGCAAGGAGCTGTTCGAGCACTGCCAGAAGCTGTCCTTCAGCTTCTACGACCGCGAGCGGGTCGGGCAGCTGATGAGCCGCATCACCAACGACCTGTTCTCGCTGGGCGAGCTGTATCACCACGGCCCCGAGGATCTGGCGATCGCGGTGCTGAAATTCGCCGGTGCGGTCGCCATCCTGGCCTGGCTGGACGGCCCCCTCACCCTGATGATCCTGGCCGTGGTGCCCTTCGCCGTCGCCTATGCCCTGCACTTCAACCGCCGGATGAACCGGGCGCTGCGGGTCAGCAAGCAGCGGATCGCGGCGGTCAATGAGCGGGTGGAGGATTCGCTGTCCGGCATCCGGGTGGTGCAGTCCTTCGCCAACGAGGATCTGGAGAACCGCCGGTTCGGCGACCAGAACGCGGCCTTCCTGGACAGCCGCCGCGCCGGCTATCGCAGCGAGGCCTTCTTCTCGATGGGCACGACGACCTTCCCCCAGCTGGTCACCGTGCTGATCATCGTCGCCGGCGCGGTGCGGGTGGCGCAGGCCCAGCTCGGCGTCGCCGACATGCTGACCTTCCTGCTGTGCGTGGCGGTGCTGCTGGACCCGGTCGAGCGGCTGGCGAATTTCGCCCGGCTCTGGCAGGAGGGCTACACCGGCTTCGCCAGGATGATGGAGATCCTGGAGGTCGAGCCCGACATCCAGGACCGGCCCGGCGCCGCCGAGCTGCCGCGGCCGCGTGGTGCCGTGGCCTTCCGCGGCGTCGGCTTCCGCTACGAGGACGACCGCCCCCACGTATTCCGCAACCTGTCGCTGGACATCCGGCCCGGGGAGTTCGTCGCCTTGGTCGGGGCGTCCGGTGGCGGCAAGAGCACGCTGTGCGCCCTGATCCCGCGCTTCTACGAGGCGACGGAGGGGCAGATCCTGATCGACGGCACCGACATCCGCGACGTCACCCTGGCGTCGCTGCGGCGGGCGATCGGGGTTGTGCAGCAGGACATCTATCTGTTCGCCGGCACGGTGGCGGACAACCTGCGCTATGGCCGGCCCGACGCCACGGAGGCCGAGATCGTGGCGGCGGCCCGGGCCGCCAATGCGCATGACTTCATCATGGCCCTGCCGCGGGGCTACGACACCGATATCGGCCAGCGCGGCGTCAAGCTGTCCGGCGGCCAGAAGCAGCGCCTGACCATCGCCCGCGCCTTCCTGAAGGACCCGGCGATCCTGATCTTCGACGAGGCCACCAGCGCGCTGGACAACGAGAGCGAACGGGCGGTGCAGGAGGCGCTGCTGGAGCTGGCGCGGGAGCGGACGACGCTGGTCATCGCCCACCGGCTGTCCACCGTGCGCCATGCCGACCGCATCCTGGTGCTGACCGACCAGGGCATCGCCGAACAGGGCACGCATGAGGAGTTGATCGCCGCGGACGGCGTCTATGCCGGCCTGTACCGGGTGCAGGCCAGCTTCTAGCCCCTCACGCCACCCCCTGCGCGCCGGCCCGGCCGATGATCAGCGGCATGATCCCGCCGGCGCGCAGGATGGCGACCTCCAGCGCGGTTTCGACAGCGATGGCGGCGGTGAATGCCTGGACCTGCCCGTTCGCACGCAGGATCGCGACCTGCGCGGTGCCGCGCGGGCGCAGCGCGTCGGCCGGGGCGTCGATCTCGATCCAGTCCTGCGGCGTCACCGCAAGGTCGGTCGGGTGGCATCCCGCGGGCAGGCGCAGCGGCAGCACCCCCATGCCGATCAGGTTGGACCGGTGGATCCGTTCGAAGCTGGCGGCCAGCACCGCACGCACCCCGAGCAGGGCGACGCCCTTGGCGGCCCAGTCGCGCGACGACCCGGCGCCGTAGCGCTCGCCGGCCAGCAGCACCATCGGCACGGCCTCGTCGCGATAGCGCCGCGCCGCCCGCCACAGCGGCAGCACCTCGCCCGAGGGCGCATGCACCGTGCTGCCGGGCGGCAGCGCCGGGTCGAGCAGGTTGCGCACCGTGCGGTTGGTGTAGAGGCCGCGCTGCATCACCTGCCAATTGCCCCGCCGCGCGGCGAAGACGTTGAGGTCCCGCACATCCTCGCCGCGGCCGGCCAGATAGACCCCGGCCTCGCTGTCCGCCGGCACCTGCCCGGCAGGCGAGATGTGGTCGGTGGTGATGTCGTCGCCGACCACCATCAGCGGGCTGGCCCGGTAGTGCCCGAGGCGCCGCGGCTGGTCCTGCGACGCGAAGGGCGGGCGGCGGACATAGTTCGAGGCCTCGTCCCACGGGAACAGCACCGTCGCCGGCGCCTGCAGCCCGTGCCAGGGCGCGCTGTCATGTGCCGCGGCGAAGGCGGCCGGGATATCGGCCGGGTCGCTGGCGGCCAGCGTCGCCCGGTCGATCTCCGCCCCGCCGGGCCACAGGTCACGCAGGAAGACGGGACGGCCGTCCGGCGCGTGGCCTATTGGGTCGGTGAGGATGTCGCGGGCGACATCGCCGGCCAGGGCGTAGGCGACGACCAGCGGCGGCGACGCCAGGAAGCCGGCATCGATCTGCGGATGCACCCGGCCCGGGAAGTTCCGGTTGCCCGACAGCACCGCCGCTGCTGCCAGCCCATCCCGGACTGCTGCTTCCATCCCCGGTGCCAGCGGCCCGGAATTGCCGATGCAGGTGGTGCAGCCATAGCCGACGATGCCGAAGCCCAGCGCCTCCAGATCCGCCAGCAGGCCGGCGCGTTCGAGCATATGCGCCGCGGCGGGGGAGCCCGGCGCCAGCGAGGTCTTGACCCAGCCCGGCGGGCGCAGGCCGAGCTGCCGCGCCTTGCGGGCCAAGAGGCCGGCAGCGACCAGCAGCCGCGGGTCCGAGGTGTTGGTGCAGCTGGTGATCGCGGCGATCGCGACGGCGCCATCCGGCGGCGTCGTGTCATCCGCAGCGGATCGCGCGCGCAACGCCCGGCCCTGCGCCTGCGCCAGGGCCTGCGGCACCGAAGCGGGCGGCAGCCGGTCCTGCGGCCGCCGCGGCCCGGCCAAGCTGGTGGCGATGCCGCTGAGGTCGATCTCGACGACATCGGTGTAGAGCGGCACCGCCTGCGGATCGAACCACAGCCCTTGCCGCCGGGCCACGGTCTCGACCCGGTGCAGCAGCGACGCCGTGCGCCCGGTGTCGGCGAGATAGCGCAGGGTCCGTTCGTCGATCGGGAAGTACCCCGTCGACCCGCCGAATTCCGGCGCCATGTTGGCCACGACGGCCCGGTCGCCGGCCGACAACGCCGAGACGCCGGGCCCGAAGAACTCTACGAACTCCCCGGACAGCCCATGCCGGCGCAAACGTTCGGTGACGGTGAGGGCCAGGTCGGTCGACAGCACGCCGTCGCGCAGCGCCCCGGTCAGCCGCACGCCAACGATGTCCGGAATGCGCAGCATCACCGGCATGCCGAACATGACGCTTTCGGCCTCGACCCCGCCGACGCCCCAGCCGAGCACGCCGATGCCGTTGACCATCGGCGTGTGGCTGTCGGTGCCGATCAGCGTGTCCGGCACGGCCCAGGCCTCGCCCTGCCGATCGGCCAGGGCCACGACGCTGGACAGCTGCTCCAGGTTCATCGTGTGCATGATGCCGGTGCCGGGCGGATGGACCGTGACGCCGCGCAGGGTCGCCGCCGCCCATTTCATCAGGCGATAGCGCTCGGCATTGCGCTCGATCTCGCGGCCCATGTTGTGGGCCAGAGCATCGGCGGTGCCGTAGCGGTCGACCGCCACGGAATGGTCGACCGAGACATCGACCGGCAGCACCGGATTCAGTGCCGCCGGGTCGCCGCCCGCCTCCGCCACCGCGTCCCGCATCGCCGCGATGTCGACCAGCGCCGGGACGCAGGTGGTGTCGTGCATCAGCAGCCGCCCCGGGTGGAAGGCGATCTCCGCCTCGCTGCGGCGGGGCCCGAGCCAGTCGATGAACGGTGCGCGGGCCTCAGCGCCGGCGTGGCGCACCACATTCTCGATCAGGATCCGCATCGACCATGGCAACCTCACCAGGTCCGCCCCCAGCAGCCTGGCCAAGTCGATGAAGCGGATTTGCTGACCGCCGAGGTCGAGAATGCTAGACGTCATCCGGTCACAGCCCCGTCGCGGAAAGTCCATGCCTTATTGCACGGTGATAATATATAATGCAATGAAGGTTGCGCCGCCGCCCCTGGCGGGACGGGATGGCGCGCCGTGAGGAGACCGATGCCACAGTCGCCGCTGACGCCGCAGATCGCCGCCCGCATCCTTGACTACGCACGCGACCAGCCGCTGCGGGCCAACGACCACCTGCCGGCGCAGAAGCTGGCCGACCTGTTCCGCGTGTCGCGATCGCCGATCAACGACGCGCTGAAGCTGCTGGAAGCCAAGGGCATCGTCCGACGGGAGGCCAATCGCGGCTTCTTCCTGGCCCAGGACCCGGCCGCGCTGACCACCGGGATCGCCGACGGGGAAAGCCCGGAGGCCGGCGAGGAGTCGTATTTCCAGATCGCCGACGACCGGCTGTCGGGCCTGCTGCCGGACCGGATCAGCGAGAACGAGCTGATGCGCCGCTACGACCTGTCGCGCAGCGAGGCGATCCGCATCCTGACCCGGATGACGCGGGAGGGCTGGATCGAGCGCCTGCCCGGCAAAGGCTGGGGTTTCCTGCCGGTTCTGACCTCCAGCGAGGCCTATCGCATGGCCTATCAGTTCCGCATCGCGATCGAGCCGGCCGCCATCCTGCAGCCCGGCTTCGCGGTCGATGAGGAGGCGTTCCGGCGCGCCCGGGCGCAGCAGCAGAGCCTGCTGGACGGCGATTACCGCACGCTGTCGCGCACCAAGCTGTTCGAGGTCAATTCACAATTCCACGAGATGATCGTCGCCTGCTCCGGCAACCTGTACTTCATCGAGTCGATCCGTCGGGTGAACGCCAGCCGCCGCCTGGCGGAATACCGCAAGACGCTCGACCGCAGCCGCCTGGTCGGCCAATCGCTGGAGCATCTGCGCATCCTGGACCTGCTGGAGGCCGGTGAGCTCGCCAAGGCGGCGGAGTTCATGCGGTTCCACCTGGACTATGCCCTGAAGGTGAAATCCGACAACACGCTGGGCTGAGGCCGCGGCCGCGCCGGCCGATCGGGCTTTGCATTTTGTCGGACAGAATGGAATTGACTTACGTCGCATCAATATGCAATCGATGAAAGATCGAATGCCGGCACTCGTGCCGACGACGCGGAGGTTCCGGAGATGCCAGAGGACCGATCGGCATGAGTCTGCGGCGCTTTCCGCACCTCCGCGTGGCCGCCGGTTGGGGACGGGCCGGATGATCGCGCCCTACGACCCCAGCCGGAACGCGGTGCGGTCGCTGCGCGAGTTGGCGGCATGGCAGGCGCCTTATGTGGAGCCCGTGCTCGATCCCGGCCTGCCCATTGTCGACACCCATCATCACCTGTGGCGGCGCGACACCGGCGACTACCGGCCGGCCGACCTGACGGCGGATTTCGGCGGCCACGCCGTGGTTGCCACAATCGGCATCGAATGCGGCGCCGGGTATCGCGAGGACGGGCCGGAGGAGATGCGGCCGGTCGGTGAGACCGAATTCATCGTGGCGGAAACGGCCGGTGCCGGGACACCGCCGGGCCTGTGCGCCGGCATCGTCGGGCGGGCCGACCTGCGTCTCGGCGATCGGGTGCAGGGTGTGCTCGAAGCCCAGATCGAGGCCGGCCAGGGCCGGTTCCGCGGCATCCGCCAGCCGCTGCGCTGGGACGCGGCGGGCATCGGCATGTTCGGCCGGCCGGGGCCGCAATCCCTGGCGCTGGATCCTGCCTTCCGCGACGGCTTCGCCCGGTTGGCGCCGCTCGGCCTCAGTTTCGATGCCTGGCTGTTCCACCCGCAGCTGGACGAACTGGTCGACCTGGCCCGCGCCTTCCCCGGCACGGCGATCATCCTGAACCATGTCGGCGGGCCGCTGGGCACAGGGCCCTATGCCGGCCGGCGCGATGAGGTGTTCGCGGAGTGGCGCCGGGGCATCGCCGCCCTCGCCCAATGCCCCAACGTGCTGGTGAAAATCGGCGGCCTGGGCATGCTGTATTACGGTTTCGATTTCCATGAGCGCGCCGCGCCGCCGGGATCGGCCGAGCTGGCCGCCGCCTGGAAGCCTTATGCCGAGGAATGCTTCGCGCGGTTCGGCATCGACCGCTGCCTGTTCGAAAGCAACTTCCCGGTCGACAAGCAGAGCTGCAGCTACCGGACACTGGCCAACGCCTTCAAGCGGCTGACCCAGGGCTTCTCAGCAGCGGAAAAGGCTGCGTTCTTCAACGAGAACGGCGCCCGCGCCTACCGGCTGGACACGGAGATGACAGCATGACCGACGCCGCCCTGCCCCGTGACGCCGCCGACGACATCGCCGCGCGCAACCGGGCCCAGTTCGATTTCGACCGCACCACCATCTTCGCCAGCAAGGCGGATCCGCGCTTCGCCTATTGCCTGTACGTGCCGCCGATCAGCCCGGACGGCGCGGCGCCCGAGTTGGTCGTCGCCATGCACGGCACCGGGCGCAGCTTCACCGATTATCGCGACGCCTTCGCCGAATTCGGCCGGTGGAACAACTGCATCATCCTGGCGCCGCTGTTCCCGGTCGGCGTGCTGGGCGACGGCAACCGCGACGGCTTCAAATACCTGCGCGAAGGCGGCATCCGCTACGACCGGGCGCTGCTGGACATGGTGGCGGAGGTCGGCGAGCGCTACGGCCAGGCCTTCGACCGCTTCGCCCTGTTCGGCTATTCCGGCGGCGGCCATTTCACCCATCGCTTCCTGATGCTGCACCCCGGCCGGCTGTGGGCGGCCAGCATCGGCGCCCCCGGCTCGGTCACCCTGCTCGACCCGACGCGGGACTGGTGGGTCGGCACCCGGAATGTCGCGGCGCTGTTCGGCATCGCCATCGATTCGGCGGCCCTGGCACGCGTGCCCGTGCAGATGGTGGTCGGCGCCGCCGACCTGGAGACCTGGGAGATCACCCATCGCGAGGGCGGCCGCCACTGGATGCCGGATGCCAACCACGCCGGCCGCACCCGGCCGGAGCGGCTGGCCAGCCTGAAATCGTCGTTCGAGGCGGCGGGGGTCGCCGTCCGCTTCGACCAGGTGCCGAACATGGCCCATGACGGAATGCAGGCCGTGCCGCTGGTCCAGACCTTCCTGGCCGAGATGCTGAAGCACCG
This sequence comes from Inquilinus sp., assembly GCF_057815775.1. Classification (NCBI taxonomy): domain Bacteria; kingdom Pseudomonadati; phylum Pseudomonadota; class Alphaproteobacteria; order Rhodospirillales; family Rhodospirillaceae; genus Inquilinus; species Inquilinus sp. Next base: position 6,729 of record NZ_JBYRFX010000700.1, on the reverse strand, counting down.
AAGGGCCTGACCCGTCGCGAGAACAGGCGCCGAAACCAAGGGCGCCGCGGACCAAAACAGGAGGCTGACCATGAAACGCTTGTTGCTGATCGCCACCGCGCTGGCGGGGCTGGCCAGCCCCGCCTTCGCCCAGACCATCACCGCCGCGCTGAACCAGGACATCCGCAGCTCGAACCCCGGGGTGAACCGGGACGGCAACACGGATATCGTCATCCTGCATGTGGTCGAAGGGCTGGTCGGCTATTCCGAGGGCGGCGAGGTCGGGCCGCTGCTGGCGCAGAAGGTCGACATGTCGCCCGACGGCAAGACCTACACCTTCACCCTGCGCAAGGGGGTCAAGTTCCACAACGGCGCGGTGATGACCTCGGCCGACGTACTGTGGAGCTGGAACCGCTACATGGACCCGAAGACGGAATGGCGGTGCCTGCCCAGCTTCGACGGCCGCAACGGCATGAAGGTGGTGTCCGCCACGGCACCGGATGCCGACACCTTCGTGATGACCCTGGATGAGCCGAACGCGATGTTCCTGAACACGCTGGCGCTGACCGATTGCGGCGGCACCGGCATCCTGAACCGGGACTCGGTCAAGGCCGATGGCAGCTGGGACAAGCCGATCGGCACCGGTCCCTTCAAATTCGGCGAATGGAAGCGCGGCCAGTCGGTCACGCTGGACGCCTTCGACGACTATGTCTCGCCGCCGGGCGACAAGCGCGACGGCTTCCTGGGCCAGAAGAAGGCATTGGTGAAGCAGGTCCGCTTCCTGGCCGTCCCCGATGCCGCGACCGTCAAGGCCGGGCTGCAATCCGGCGCGATCGACGTGTCGTCGGTACCCGAGAGCGAGGTGGCGGAGCTGCAGGCGGACCCGAACCTGACGGTCGAGCTCGGCACCAACCCGGTCCGCCACAGCATCATCCTGCAGACCCGGGACCCCGTGCTGAAGAACGTCAAGATCCGCCAGGCGATGGCGGCGGCGATCGACTACCAGGCCCTGGTCGATGCGGTTACGGAGGGCATCGGCAAGGTCAACAACTCGCCGATCTACCGCACGTCGCAATATTACGGCCCGGTGGAGCAGCAGGGCTTCACCTATGACCCCGACCGCGCCAAGAAGCTGCTCGAAGAATCCGGCTACAAGGGCGAGCCGATCACGATCTATGCCAACAAGCGGTCGACGGTGCCGAGCTTCAACACGGCCGTGATCGCCCAGCAGATGTGGCAGGCGATCGGGCTGAACGTCCAGATCGAGGTGCTGGACTGGGCCACCCAGCTCGATAAGTACAACACCGGCGCCTACATGATGGAGGCGACGTCCTATTCGCTGCGCTTCGATCCGGCGCTGGGCTTCGAGCAGATCTCGGGCCCCAAGGACACGCAGCCGCGCAAGGTCTGGGAGAACCCGGAGGCGCTGGCCCTGATCGACAAGGCGATGAAGGTCACCGACCCGGCGGCGCGCCAGGCGATCTTCGACACCCTGCACAAGATGCTGCTGGAGGACGTCCCGGTGATCTTCACCCACAACGACAATGACTGCCTGGCGCACAACAAGCACATCATCGGCCTGAAGCCCTGGGCGTCGAACCTGATCCTGTGGGGCGTGAGCAAGACCTGACCTCCCAACGCAAGAGGCGACGACATGCTCCGCTTCGCGCTGACGCGCATGGCCATGGCGGTGCCGACGCTGCTGATCGTGGCGGTGTCGGTGTTCGTCCTGATCCGGCTGATCCCGGGCGACCCGGCTTCGCTGATGCTGGGCGACCTGGCCGATCCGGCCAGCCTGGCCGACCTCCGGGCCCGGCTCGGCCTCGACCAGGGCGTGGTGGTGCAGTTCGCGATCTGGTTCGGGCATCTGCTGCAGGGCGATCTCGGCCAGTCGATCACCTCGGGCGAGCCGGTGCTGCCGCTGATCCTGTCGCGCTTCGCGATCAGCGCCCAGGTGGTGCTGGCGGCGGTGCTGCTGGCCAGCCTGGTGGCGGTGCCGGCCGGGGTGATCGCCGCCTGGCGCCAGAACAGCAAGACCGATGTCGCCGTCGTGGCCACGGCGACGCTGTTCCTGTCGGTGCCGACCTTCTGGCTCGGCCTGCTGCTGCTGCTGTTCCTCGGGCTCAAGCTGAGCTGGCTGCCGGTGGTCGGCTACGTCTCGATCGCCGAGGACCCGGTGCGCGGCCTCCTGTACCTCGTCATGCCGATCCTGACCCTGTTCCTGCATGAGACCGGCGTGATCCTGCGCATGGCGCGGGCGTCGACGCTGGAGGTGCTGCGGCTCGACTACATCACCCATGCCCGGGCCAAGGGCCTGTCGGAGTTCGCGGTGCTGCGACGACACGCCTTCAAGAACGCCTTCGGCCCGACCTGGACCCTGATCGGCCTGGTGCTGGGCAACCTGCTGGGCGGCATCGCGGTGGTGGAGACGGTGTTCACCATCCCGGGCCTCGGCCGGCTGCTGGTCGATTCGATCTTCGCCCGCGACTAACCGGTGATCCAGGGGTGCCTGCTGTTCGTCGCCGTCACCTATGTCCTGGTCAACCTGGTCGTCGATCTCTGCTACCCTCTCTTTGATCCCCGGGTGGCCGTCGAATGAAGCGCCTGTCCCCCAGCGCCGCCATCGGCGGCCTGCTGATTGGCATCCTGCTGGTGGCGGCCTGCAGCGGCGCGCTGTGGACGCCCTACGATCCGCTGGCGCTCAGCTTCCGCGCCAAGCTGGCGGCGCCCAGCGCCGCCCACTGGCTGGGCACCGACGAATTCGGCCGCGACGTGCTGAGCCGGCTGATGGCCGGCGCCGCGACCAGCGCCTGGATCAGCCTGCTGACGGTCACCGTCGCGGTCAGCCTGGGCACCGTCATCGGCGTGTTCTCCGGCTATGTCAGGGGCTGGGCCGACCGCATCATCATGGCCTTCAACGACGCGCTGCTGGCCTTCCCCGGCATCCTGCTGGCGCTCGGCCTGCTCGCCGTCGTCGGCGCCAACAAATACGGGATCATCGTGGCGCTGGGCCTGGCCTACACCCCATCGGTCGCCCGCATCATGCGCGGCACGGTGCTGTCGCTGCGCGAGCTGGAATTCGTCTCCGCCTCGCGCGTCATCGGCAATTCCGAGGCCTACACCATGGCCCGCCACATCATGCCGAACTGCATCGCGCCGCTGACCGTGCTGGCGACCTCGATGTTCGGCTGGACGCTGCTGGCCGAAAGCGCCCTGTCCTTCCTCGGCCTCGGCGTGCCGCCGCCGGCGCCGACCTGGGGCAACATGCTGGCCAGCAGCCGGCCCTATATCGGCCAGGCGATCTGGCTCGGCATCTTCCCTGGCCTGTGCATCTCGCTGACCCTGCTGGGCATCAACCTGCTGGGCGACGCCATCCGCGACCGGCTGGATCCCCGCATGAGGGGCACGAGATGACGGGCCAGGACCCGCTGCTGTCGGTCCGTGATCTCACCCTTGAGATCGCCGGCACCGGAACCACCGTGGTCAACGGCGTCGGCTTCGAGGTCAACCCGGGCGAGATCGTCGGCATCGTCGGCGAATCCGGCTCGGGCAAGACCCTGGCGGCGCGCGCCATCCTGGGGCTGGTGCCGCCGGCCATCCGCCGGGCCGCCGGGTCGATCCGGTTCGAGGGCCAGGAGGTCACCACCATGCCGCCGAAGCGGCTGCGGGCGCTGCGCGGCGCCCGCATCGGCATGGTGTTCCAGGAGCCGATGACGTCGCTGAACCCGTCGATGCTGCTGGGCGAGCAGCTGGACGAAGGGCTGGCACTGCACCGCAAGCTGAAGCCGGCCCAGCGCCGGGCGCTGATCCTGGACATGCTGCGCCGCGTCGGCCTGGGCGACCCGGAACGGGCGCTGGGCGCCTACCCCCACCAGTTCTCCGGCGGCATGCGCCAGCGCATCATGCTGGCCTCGGTCATGCTGCTGCAGCCGGCGCTGCTGGTGGCGGACGAACCGACCACGGCGCTGGACGCCGTGGTGCAGCGCGACGTGCTGGAGCTGATGGTCGGGCTGACGCGCGAGCACCGCACCGCCGTGCTGATGATCAGCCACGACCTCGGCATGGTGGCGCGCTACAGCGACCGCGTCATCGTCATGTGCCAGGGCGAGATCGTCGAGCAGGGCGCGACCCAGGATCTGCTCGCCGGGCCGCGCCACCCCTACACCCGCAAGCTGCTGGCGGCGATGCCGCTGCGCGGGCCGTCCCGCAGCTTTCCGCCGAACGAGACGCCGATCGTCGCCGTGCGCGACCTGGTGGTCGACTATCCCGGCCGCCGGCGCCTGCTGCGGCGGGACGCGGGCAAGCGCGCGCTGCACGGCATCAGCCTGCAGGTCGCGCCGCGCCAGGTCGTCGCCGTGGTCGGCGGCTCCGGCTCGGGCAAGACCACGCTGGGCCACGCCATCGCCGGGCTGGTCCGGCCGACCGGCGGCGCCATCCTGTTCGACGGCCAGCCGATCACCCGCGGCGAGACCGGCTACTGGAACTACCGGTTGAACTGCCAGATGGTGTTCCAGGACCCGTATTCGTCGCTCGACCCGCGCATGACCATCGGCGGCCTGGTCGGCGAACCGCTGCGCTTCGTCGAGGGCATGGGCCGAAAGCAGAAAGCCGAGCGCGTCATCGAGGTGCTGGGCGAGGTCGGCCTGGGCGAAGCCTTCGCCGGGCGCTACCCGCATGAGCTGTCGGGCGGCCAGCGCCAGCGCGCCGCGATCGCCCGTGCCCTGGTGCGCCGGCCGAAATTCGTCATCGCCGACGAGCCGGTCTCGGCCCTCGACGTCACCGTGCGGGCGCAGATCCTGGAGCTGTTCGCCGGGCTGCAGGCGCGGCACGGCTTTTCCTGCCTGTTCATCAGCCACGATCTCGGCGTGGTCGAGCAGGTCGCCGACCGCGTCGTGGTGATGAGCGAGGGCCGGATCGTCGAGGAAGGCCCCCGCGACCAGATCTTCGACGCGCCGAAGGATCCCTATACAAGACGTCTGCTATCCGCCGTGCCGGCGCTGGAGAGCGCCCCGAATGGCGGGGTGCGCCTGTTCTGGCGGCTGGACGGCAACAAGGCGGCCGTCGCCTGAGCCGCGGCCCCGGAAATCGAGAGGACTTTTCGATGCGATATGCGCGCATGCCGATCGAGGTGGAATCGCCCGAGGAGTATGGCTACGGGCTGATCCGCGCCAACCTGTCCGAAAGCTCGGTCGCGGACCGCACGATCTCCAGCCTGGGCCTGCAGATCCCGGACCTGACCCTGCTGTACGGCAGCCATCGCGGCAGCGAGGAACTGCGCCGCCTGATCGCGGTGGATGGCGAAGGGCTGCAGCCCGACGACGTGCTGATCACCGGCGGCGCCGCCGGCGCCCTGTTCATCATCGCCACGGCACTGCTGGGCCGCGACGACCATCTGGTGGTGATCCGGCCGAACTACGCCACCAACCTGGAGACGCCACGCGCGATCGGCTGCGCCATGACCACGATCGATCTGCGCTTCGAGGACGGCTTCCGCATCGACCTGGACGCGATCGCAGCCGCGGTGACGCCGCGCACCAGACTGATCAGCGTGACCTGCCCGCACAACCCCACCGGGGTGATGTGCAGCGAAGCGGAGCTGCGCGGCCTGGTCGAGCTGGCCCGCCGGACCGGTTGCCGCCTGCTGGTCGACGAGACCTATCGCGACCTCTCCTTCGATGGCGCCCTGCCGCTGGCGGCGTCGCTCGGGCCGCATGTCATCAGCGTGTCGTCGCTGTCGAAGGCCTATGGCGTGCCCGGCATCCGAATCGGCTGGATCATCACCCGCGATCCCGGCCTGCAGGAGGTGTTCCTCGCGGCGAAGGAGCAGATCAGCATCTGCGGCAGCGTCGTCGACGAATGGATCGCGGAGCAGATCCTGCAGAACCGGGCGGCCATCCTGGGCCCGACGCTGGCGGAGATGCGGCGCCGGCGCAGCCTGGTCGCCGACTGGATCGCCGGGGAGGACCGCCTGGAGTGGGTGGCCCCGTCGGGCGGCGTGGTCTGCTTCCCCCGCATGCGATCGGAGCCGCCGGGCGGCACGGACGGATTCTACCAGCGGCTGCTCGGCGTCCATGGCTGCTATGTCGGCCCCGGCCATTGGTTCGAGATGCCCGATGCGTATTTCCGGCTCGGCTATGGCTGGCCGACCGGCGAAGAGCTTGAGGCGGGCCTGGCCGCGATCTCGGCCGCGCTGCGCGGCTGAGCCAGTGAGAGGCACCAGGGATTTGTCGAAGAGAGTGGAGCGGAGATGACCAGCATCAGATTGCCGCGCGCGGCGCCGGCCGAGAAGGGCGTGGATCCCGCCGGCATCCTGGCCTTCCTCGACGAGATCCGCGACGGGGGGCTGGAGCTGCACAGTTTCCTGCTGTTCCGCGCCAGGGCGGTGGTGGCCGAAGGGTTCTGGCAGCCCTATGGTCCCGACCGGGTGCATATGCAGCATTCCGCCACCAAGAGCTGGACCGCGACGGCGGTCGGCCTCGCCATCGGCGAGGGGCTGCTGGCCCTGGAGGACAAGGTGGTCGGCTTCTTCCCCGACCAGCTGCCGGCGGAGGTCGGCGCCAATCTGGCGGCGATGACGGTCCGGGATCTCCTGACCATGCGCACCGGCCATCGCTCCGGCATCTCCGGCGGCGAATGGCGGCAGATGAAAAGCAGCTGGGTCGAGGCCTTCCTGCGCGAGCCGGTGGAGGAACCGCCGGGGCAGACCTTCATCTACAGCAGCGCCTCCAGCTACATGCTGTCCGCCATCGT
>NZ_JBYRFX010000699.1:0-2790 GCF_057815775.1 Inquilinus sp. | reverse complement strand
CGGCCATGGCGTCGCTGTCGGCCGTGGAGTGCACGACCACGGTGCGGATGCCCATCTCGCGGCAGGCGCGATGGATGCGCAGCGCGATTTCGCCGCGATTGGCGATGAGGACCTTCTCGAACATCAGTCGATCACGACGAGGGGTTCGGCGAATTCGACCGGCTGCGAATCCTCGACCCGGATGGCGGTGATGGTGCCGGACCGCGGGCTGCGGATCGGGTTCATCACCTTCAACGCCTCGACGATCAGCAGCGTCGCGCCCTCGGCCACCTTGTCGCCGACCTTGACGAAGGCGGCGCTGCCCGGCTCCGGCGACAGGTAGACGGTGCCGACCATGGGCGAGGTCACCGCGTTCTTCGGCGGGCCGGCCGGCGCGGCGGGGGCTGCGGCCGGGGCTGCGGCAACCGGGGCAGCCCCTGCGGGCGCGGCATAGGTCGCGGCGATCGGCGCCGGCTGGCGGTTCAGCCGGATGCGGCGGTCGCCCTCGGAGAATTCGATCTCGGTCAGGCCGGTCTCGTCGAGGAGCTTGGCCAGACCGCGCACGAATTCAGGGTCGAAATTGAAGGTGCTCATGAATTGCTCACCGGTCGGTTTCAAGAAGCCGCGCCATGGCCTGCAGCGCCAGAAGGTAGCCATGCACGCCCAATCCGCACACCACCCCGGTCGCCGCCAGCGACACGTAGGAATGATGCCGGAACTGATCGCGGCGGAAGATGTTGGACAGATGCACTTCGATCACCGGCAGCTCGGCCGCCTGAAGCGCGTCGAGGATGGCGATCGAGGTGTGGCTGTAGGCGCCGGCGTTGACGACGATGCCGTCATGCGCGGTGCGGGCCTCCTGAATCCAGGTGACCAGCTCGCCCTCGTGGTTCGATTGCCGGAAGTCGATCTCCAGCTCGAGCTGTTCGGCCTCGTCCGCGCAAGCCTGCTCGATATCGGCCAGCGTGTCGCGGCCGTAGATCTCTGGCTGGCGGACCCCCAACATGTTGAGGTTGGGGCCGTTGAGGATGAGGACCGTCGGCCGGTCCGACTGGATCGCCGTCACGCGTCGCTGCTCCCGGAATCAATAGGCGGGGCGTATCATAGGCGATGCGGCTTTCACAAGCGCTGTCGCATATTCGGCCACCCCTTTACGGGCCCTTCACAGGACAACCGGCCTGTCCGGCAGCTCGTCGGGATTGGCCTCGCCGGCCGCCGCCGGCCAGGCTCGCCACAGCTCCGCATCGATCGCGGCCAGCGCCTCCAGCACGCCCTGCTCGTACTGCCCGGCCTGGAGCTGGTCCCGCAGCGTGGCGCAGATGCCGGCCCAGACCGCATCGTCGATCCGGGCGGTGACGCCGCGGTCGGCCACGATCTCGATGCGCTGTTCCGCCAGCAGCAGATACAGCAGCACGCCGGTCGCCTGTGCCGTGTCCCAGACCCTGAGACGGCCGAACACCTCCAGCGCCCGTGTGCGGCTGTCGCGGATATGCGGCGGGGCCGAGGCCTCGACCGCCACCACGATCTCGCCGTGATGGTGGCCCTCGGCGGTGCGGATCGCTTCGTGCAGCCGGGTCATGACAGCGGGGCCGAAATGACGCCGCAGCATCCGCCGGCCGTGCCAGTGAGCGATGGGGCGGAGATGTCTCAGCATCCTACCAGCTCCCTGATGCACCGCCGCCTCCGCTCGATCCACCGCCGCCGCTGAAACCGCCGCCGCCCGAGCCGCCGCTGCTTCCGCCGCTGCCACCACCAAAGCCGCCGCCGAATCCACCCCCGAACCCGCCGGATCCGCGGCGGGAGCTGAAGCTGCCGCCGCCCATCCCGCCCAGGCTGCTGCCGAAGCCGCCGAGGATGAGGGCGCCGAAGCCGCAGAACAGCCCGAGGAAGGCGATGCCGGACACCATCCAGCCGATGGCGCCGGCCACCAGCGCGCTGCCCACCGGCGGCAGCGGCGTCGGCAGGCCGATCCCGCGCAGGACGAAGCGCACCACGATGCCGGCGATGATCGCCATGATGAAGATCTGCGGAAAGTCCGTCGGCGACCCGCGGTCGGACGAGTTGCTCTCCGGCGGCGGTGGCGGCAGGGCCTCGCCGTTGATCAGCCCGATCAGGCTGTCGACCGCGGTGCCCAGGCCGCCGGCATAGTCGCCCTGGCGGAAGGCCGGGACGATCTGTTCGCGGATGATGCGGCCGGCAGTGATATCAGGGATCGCGCCCTCCAGGCCGCGGCCGGGCTCGATCCGCACGGTGTGGTCGGTCTTGGCGACCAGCAGCAGCACGCCGTCGTCGACGCCCTTGCGGCCCAGCCGCCATTGGTCGAACACGCGGGTGGTGAATTGCTCGATGCTGTCGGCGCCGGTGGTCGGCACGATCAGGATGGCGATCTGCGATCCCTTGCGCCGCGCCACCTCGGCCAGCTTGTCGGTCAGCGCCTGGACCTGCCCCGGCGACAGCGTGCCGGTCAGGTCGGTGACCTGCTGGCTGAGCTGCGGCACCGCGACCGGCTGCTGTGCCCAGCCCGGCAGGGCGAAGGTCAGCAGCAGAACCAGGGCGGCGAACAGGCGATTGATGCGCAGGGCCATGGTCATGCCGCCTCCGCCAGGGCAGGGGACATGGGGGTGGCCTGCGACGCCTTGTCCGGCACCGGCAGGCCGTCCTTCGCGATCAGGGGGACGATCGCGGCGATGGCGTTGGTGAGGCCGCGGGCGAAGTCGCCGGCGCGGAATGCCGGCACCATGCCGTCCTGGATGATCCGCGCGGCGGTGGCGTCCGGGATCGCAGTTTCGAGGCCGGTGCCGACCTCGATCC
>NZ_JBYRFX010000698.1:0-4077 GCF_057815775.1 Inquilinus sp. | reverse complement strand
CCACCACGTCGTCCAGCCCGTCCGCCGCCGCGGGCAGCGCCGTCGCGGCCAGCCCGGCCGCGACCACCAGGCCCAGCAGCCCCCGTCCCCAATCCACCAGCACCATTCCCCTGTTCCCATCCGTGCCGGCGCGCCCGCCGCGCCCATCGGCCTGGGATCAGCAAGCGGCGTGCCAGCGCCGCCCGGGAAACGTTCCGTTACACCTCCGGCCTTGCCCCCGGGCGGCGGAGGGGACTAGGCAAGGGTTGGATCCACTGCCGGGCCCGGTCCTTGGTCACGCTGCTGTACATTCTCGCCTTCCTCTGCCCGCCGCTCGCCGTCTATCTCGACATCGGGGCGGGGCCGGAGCTGCGGCTGAACATCATCCTGACGATCCTGGGCTGGATCCCGGGCATCATCCACGCGCTCTACATCCTGTCGATCCACCCGCCGCACTGAGCGGATGCGGCCGCCTCACTCCGCCGCCGGGACCAGCTCCGGCTCCGCGGCCGGCACGGCGCGCGACAGGAAGCCGAACACCACCACGGCCGAGACCACGGTGATGGCGGCCAGCACGAACAGCAGGTCGTGGAACGCGTCGCCATAGGCCTGGACCAGCAGGGCCGGGCCGGCCTGCGGCAGGGCCGCCGCGGCCTGGTCCAGGTCGCCCATCGCCAGCCGCTGCGCCGCCAGGGTCAGCGTCGCCGGGTCGACCGGGCCGGACACCGTCGCCAGGCCGGCCCCCGTCAAACCAGACCGCACGAAGCCGGCCAGGATGGCGCCGACCACCGCCAGGGCGATGCCTTCGCCGGCCACGCGGGTGGTGCTGAAGATGCCGGCGGCCATGCCGGCGCGCTCCTTCGGCACGACGCTGACCGCCAGTGCGTCCATCAGGCCCCAGGGCAGGCTGATGCCCAGGCCGATCACCAGCAGCGGCGGGACCATCGCCGACGCCGCCATGCCCGGCGGCACCTGGGACAGCAGCACCAGCCCGGCGGCGGTGACCAGCAGCCCGGCGCCGCACAGCACGCCGGCGGAGAACCAGCGGGTCAGCAGCGCCGCCAGCATCGGCACCACCAGCATCGGCCCGCACAGCGCCATCATCATCCAGCCGGCGCCGACCCCGCCCCAGCCCTCGATGCCGACGAAGCGCAGCGGCAGCAGGATCAGCAGCACCACGAAGGAATAGGCCGGCGCCGCCGCCAGCAGCTGGACCCCGACGAAGCGCGGGAAGCGGAACAGCGACAGGTCCAGCATCGGCCGCGCCGCCCGGGTCTCGATCCGGATGAACAGGGCGGCCAGCGCCACGGCGCCGGCCAGCAGGGCGATCACCCAGGGGCTGCCCCAGCCCTGTTCCGGCGCCAGCAGCACGGCATAGGTCAGCAGCGACAGGGCGGCGGTGAAGCTGGCGGCGCCCGGCCAATCCAGACCGGCGGCGCCGGGATCGCGGGATTCATGCATGAAGCGCCAGCCGAAGCCGAAGGCGATGGCGCTGAGCCCGGCGGTGCCGAGGAAGATCGACTGCCAGCCCACGGTCTCGACCAGCAGGCCGGACAGCAGCGGGCCGAAGGCCAGGCCGATGCCGAAGGTGGTGCCGATCAGGCTGAAGGCGCGGGTCCGGGCCGGACCGTCGAATTCCTGGGCCAGCGCGGCGAGGCCGGCGGAGAAGGCGGCGGCGCCGGCGCCGCCCTGCACCGCCCGCAGCAGGTCCAGCACCAGCAGGTCGCGCACCAGGGTCAGCGCCAGCGAGGACACCAGGAACACCACCTGGCCGATCAGGAACAGCCGCTTGCGGCCGAAGCTGTCGGCCAGGGCGCCGGCGATCATCAGCGTGCTGCCGAAGCACAGCATGAAGGCGTTGGTGATCCAGTTCAGGGCGATCGGGTCGCCGCCGAGCGAGCGGGCGATGGCCGGCATCGCCACTGCCGGACCGGTGAAGTTGAACGGCAGGGCCAGCAGCGACAGGCACACGGCGGCCAGCACCAGCAGCTTCTCCATCCGGCTGTGGCCGGCGGCAGACGCGGACGGTGCTGCCGCGGAATCGGAATTCCGGGGCATGGGCAACTCTGATGTCAGGGGGCCGCATTGGGCGCGGCGTTGCATGGAAGATAAATCGGCCGTAATGATCGGCCAACCGGCACAAATTCCGCTATGACCGGAATTCAATTCCGCAATCGAGCCCTTGTACGTCGAGACTCCGGGCATGGACAATCTGAACGGCCTGACCGCCTTCGTCCGCGCCGCCGAGACGCGCAGCTTCGTCGCCGCGGGGCGGCTGCTCGGCATCTCGGCCTCGGCCGTGGGCAAGAGCGTGGCGCGGCTGGAGGAACGGCTGGGCGCCCGGCTGTTCCACCGCAGCACGAGGCGGATCAGCCTGACCGCGGAGGGCGCGCTGTTCTACGAGCGCTGCCAGCGCATCCTCGGTGATGTCGCGGATGCGGAGGCGGAGCTGCAGCGGGCGATGGAGGCGCCGCGCGGCCGCCTGCGGGTCAGCCTGCCGGTGGCGACGCATCGCCTGCTGCTGCCGGTGCTGCCGGAATTCGTGGGGATGTATCCCGAGATCGAGCTGGATCTCGACTTCAACGACCGCATGGTCGACGTCATCGACGAAGGGCTGGATGTGGTGATGCGCAGCGGCGCGCTGACCGATTCCCGCCTGGTGTCGCGGCGGATCGGGCCGTTCTGCTTCCGGATCGTCGGGTCGCCGGACTATTTCGCGCGGCGCGGCGTGCCGCAGCGCCCGGCCGATCTCGAGCGGCATGCCTGCCTGCGCTACAAATCGCCGACCGCCGGCACGCTGCAGGATTGGGGGCTGCGGGCCGACCCGGCGCCGGGCAGCTGGCGGTTGCCGGCGACGCTGCTGTGCAACAATGCCGAGGCGCTGATTTCCGCCGCGCAGCGCGGGCTCGGCCTGATCTACATGGCGGATTTCCTGCTGCGCGACGCCCTGGCCGGCGGCGCGCTGCAGGCGGTGCTGGAGCCATACAAGGCGCCGCCGAGCATGTTCTGGGCGCTGTGGCCGTCCAGCCGCCATCTGTCGCCGAAGCGGCGCGTCTTCGTCGACTTCCTGTGCACCCGGCTGATCCCGGCGGAGGGATCGCCGGACACCCCACGCTGAGGATTGTGATGCGCGAATTGGAGATGGTTCAGGTTGATGCCTTTGCCGACCGGGTGTTCTCGGGCAACCCGGCCGCGGTGCTGATCCTCGACGACTGGCTGCCGGATGCCGTGCTGCAGGCCATCGCCGAGGAGAACAACCTGGCCGAGACGGCCTTCGCCCGCCGGGCCGGGGCGGAATGGGATCTGCGCTGGTTCACCCCGGTGCACGAGGTCGATTTCTGCGGCCATGCCACGCTGGCCACCGCCCATGTGCTGGCGGCGGAGCGGGGCGAGACGGGCGAGCTGGTGTTCCACACCCGGGTCGGCCGGCTGGCGGTGACGCGGGCCGGCGATGGCTATGTGCTCGACATCCCGGCGCTGGCGCCGCAGCCGGTCGATCCGCCGCCGCTGGTGGCGGAGCTGTTCGGCGACCGGGTCGTGGCGGTGTTCCGCAACTTTGAGAACCTGTTCGTCGAGCTGCCGGACGAGGCGGCGGTGCGGATGGTGGTGCCCGATCTGCTGCGCATCGCCGGGCTGCATCCGCTCGGCCTCGTCGTCACCGGCCGCGGCGCGACGGCGGACATCGCCTCGCGCTATTTCGCGCCCAGCTATGGCATTCCCGAGGATCCGGTGACCGGGTCGATCCATGCGACGCTGGTGCCCTATTGGGCGGCGAAGTTTGGGAGGATGGAGCTGACTGCGGTCCAGTGCTCGCGCCGCGGCGGCCGGCTGGGATGCCGGCTGCAGGGCGACCGGGTGCTGCTGTCCGGCCAAGCCGTCACCTTCATGCGCGCGCTGATCCGACTGCCGGCGTAACCGGCCCCCGGCACTCCGGACGCGCGGCGCCCGGGGTGCCGGTGCCCCTCAGGACCTAGAGGACGAAATCGCCGGCCACCAGGGCGACATGCCCGGTCAGAATGATATTGAAGTCGGAGACACCGTCGCCGTTGATGTCGCCGCCGATGACGGTGTCGGTGCCGGAGAAGGCGAAGTGCACTT
>NZ_JBYRFX010000697.1:0-1527 GCF_057815775.1 Inquilinus sp. | reverse complement strand
CGTCGCGCATCGCTGTCTCAACTGTCGCCTGGGCGTCCGGCGGCCCCCGCCGCGGAGACTCCGGGCACCCGCTTTGCCGATCCGATCAGATTCAAGGGGTTGTGTTACCGATTTAAGGCAAATCTAAGGAAACGAGTTACTTCCGTAACTGCCCTCCGGGCAGTACACGGCGTAATTATCTGTCGGTGGCCTATCACACCCGGGCCCAGCCGCAGAACTGCAGCGGCAGAGTGGCCTGGCCGTGCACCGCCATCACGCCCTCGCGCAGCCGGTCCTCCAGCGTGCCGACATCGATCGCGCCGGTGTCGACGCCGATCGCCTGCAGCTGCGGCAGCACGCTGCGCACGGTCTCGGCCATCCAGCCATAGGCCGGCGACGCGGCGCCTGATGCGACCGGCAGCTCGCAGAACACCGCCGGCTCGGCCAGGCCGGCCCGGTGGAAATGCCCGACCAGGCGGCCGGCCGCGTCGGGATGCGCCATCACCGACTGGAAGGCCCGGTTGATCAGCCCGATCGACTCCGACCACAGCGGCACCGCCGGCCGCACCTCGCAGGTGCCGTACAGCGCGATCTCATGGAAGGCGACGGCGCCGCCCGGCCGGACATGCGATGCCGCGGCCCGGACCAGCGCGGCGGGGTCGGCCTGGTGGATCAGCACGTAGCGGCCGATCGCCAGGTCGAACGGCGCCGGGTCGGCATAGGCCTCCGCCGCGGCCCGGTGGAAGGTGACGGACCGCAGGCCGGCGGCGCGGGCCCGGTCGCGGGCCAGGGCCAAAGCGGCGGGGCTGCGGTCGATGCCGACCACGGCGCCGGTCGGGCCGACCAGCTCCGCCGCCAGCAGCGACACGTCGCCGTTGCCGCAGCCGATGTCGAGCACGCGCATGCCCGGCCGCAGCCCGGCCTCGCGCAGCAGCCGCTCGGTGATCGGCTTCAGGATCGCCGCCTGCAGCATCAGGCGGCGCAGCTCGGCATCGGAATGGCCGAGGATATAGGGAACATCGGGCATCGCAGGGCACCTTCGGGCGAACGAGCCCCCCACCGGCACCGACCCTGCGCGGTCCCGGTTTCAGCTTGACGTCAGCCGCCGCCCGATTGGCTACAGCGGTAGCGGCCTAGCGACGGCCGCCCACCTCGTCGATGTGGAGCAGCATGTCCGCGGGATCCTCGAACACGCGATAGGCGCCGCTGCGCTCCAGCTCGTCCTGGCCGTAGCCGCCGGACAGGAAGCCGATGCCGAGCGCCCGGGCGCGCTGGGCCGCCAGCATGTCCCAGACGCTGTCGCCGACGACATGGGCGCGCTCGATCGGCACGCCCAGCTTCTCCGCCGCCGCCAGGAACAGGTCGGGGTCGGGCTTGGCGTATTTCACCAGGTCGCGGGTGATCACCGGCACCTTGGCGAAGTCGACGCCGAGATTCTCCAAGACCGGCCGCGCCGTCTCCATCCGGCCGCTGGTGGCGATCGCCCAGGGGATGCCGGATTCGGTCAGCCAGGCCAGCAGCTCGCGCGCGCCGGGCAGCGGCATGCTC
>NZ_JBYRFX010000696.1:0-10884 GCF_057815775.1 Inquilinus sp. | reverse complement strand
CGCCAAGCTGCTACGGCATCGGCCGGCGGCCGAGCGCGGCCGGTTCGACCGGACGGCGGAGCGCGGCTTCAACTGGATCATCGGGCAGTACGGCCGGGCCCTGAACCGGGTGCTGGACCACCAGAGGCTGACCCTGCTGGTGGCGCTGGCGACGCTCGGCGTCACCGTGCTGCTGTACGTCATGATCCCGAAGGGCTTCTTCCCGGAGCAGGACACCGGGATGATCCAGGGCATTTCCGAAGCCGCCCAGACCGTCTCCTACGCCGAGATGGCGCGGCACCAGTCGGCCCTGGCCGAGGCGATCCTGAAGGACCCCGATGTCGACACCCTCAGCTCCTTCATCGGCGTCGACGGCACCAACACGACGCTGAACAGCGGCCGCTTCCTGATCAGCCTGAAGCCCCTGGACCAGCGGAGTGCGAGCGCCGACGGCATCATCGACCGCCTGCAGCAGGAGGTCGCCAGCGTGCCCGGCGTCACCCTGTACCTGCAGCCGGTGCAGGACCTGACCATCGATTCCACGGTCAGCCGCACCCAGTACCAATTCATGCTGGAGAATGCCGACCTGGACCAGTTCCAGGAGTGGGTGCCGAAGCTGATGGACCGGCTGCAGCAGGTGCCGGAGATCGCCGACGTCGCCAGCGACTACCTGCAGCAGGGCCTGGCCGCCGACCTGGTGATCGACCGGGCCACCGCCGCCCGCTTCGGCATCACCCCGGCGACGATCGACAACGTGCTGTACGACGCCTTCGGCCAGCGCATCGTCTCGACCATCTACACCCAGTCGAACCAGTACCGGGTGATCCTGGAGGCCGACCCGGCGCTGCAGCAGTCGCTGGCCGGGCTGTCGGCCCTCTATCTGCCCTCCTCACTGTCCTCCACCGGCCAGGTGCCGCTCTCGGCCGTCGTCCATGTCGAGCAGCGGGCCGGCCCGCTGCAGATCACCCATCTCGGCCAGTTCCCGGCGACCATGATCTCGTTCAACCTGGCCCATGGATCGTCGCTCGGCGCCGCTGTCGACGCGATCCAGCAGGCGGAGAAAGAGGTCGCCCTGCCGGAGAGCTTCGTCACCGCCTTCCAGGGCTCGGCCGCGGCCTTCCAGTCCTCGCTGGCCAATGAAGCGCTGCTGATCCTGGCCGCGGTCGCGACCATGTACATCGTGCTGGGCGTGCTCTACGAGAGCTTCATCCACCCGGTGACGATCCTGTCCACCCTGCCCTCGGCCGGGGTCGGCGCACTGCTGGCGCTGATGGTGGCCGGCGATGGGCTGGATGTCATCGGCATCATCGGCATCATCCTGCTGATCGGCATCGTGAAGAAGAACGCGATCATGATGATCGACTTCGCGCTGCAGGCGGAGCGCGAGGAAGGCAAGCCGCCGCGCGAGGCGATCTTCCAGGCCTGCCTGCTGCGCTTCCGGCCGATCCTGATGACCACCATGTGCGCCCTGCTGGGCGCCCTGCCCCTGATGCTGGGCAGCGGCATGGGGTCGGAGCTGCGGCGGCCGCTGGGCGTCGCCATCGTCGGCGGCCTGGTCGTCAGCCAGCTGCTGACCCTGTTCACCACGCCGGTGATCTACCTGGCCTTCGACCGCCTGGCGCGGCGCGTTTCCGGCCGGCGCCGCCTGAACCCGGGTGAGGAACAGGCGTGAACATCTCCGCCCCGTTCATCGCCCGGCCGGTGGCGACCATCCTCCTGACCCTCGGCCTCGTGCTGGCCGGGGCCTTCGCCTACAGCAAGCTGCCGGTGTCACCGCTGCCGCAGGTCGACTTCCCGACCATCTCGGTGTCGGCCTCGCTGCCGGGCGCCAGCCCGGACACGGTCGCGACCACCGTGGCCAGCCCGCTGGAGCGGCATCTCGGCGCCATCGCCGACGTCACCGAGATGACGTCGCGCAGCTCGGTCGGCCAGGCCAGCATCACCCTGCAATTCGGCCTGGACCGCGACATCGACGGCGCCGCCCGCGACGTGCAGGCGGCGATCAACGCGGCCCGGGCGGACCTGCCCACCAGCCTGCGCAGCAATCCGACCTACCGCAAGGTCAACCCGGCCGATGCGCCGGTGCTGATCCTGGCCCTGACCTCGAAGACGCTGACCCGCGGCCAGATCTACGACGCGGCCAACAACGTGCTGGAACAGCGGCTGTCGCAGATCGACGGCATCGGCCAGGTGACGCTGGGCGGCGCCGCCCTGCCGGCGGTGCGGGTGGAGCTGAACCCGCAGGCGCTGTCGCAATACGGCATCGGCCTGGAGGATGTGCGCGCGGCGCTGGCGGCGGCGAACGCCAACAGCCCGAAGGGGTCGATCGAGGAACAGGGCCGGCACTTCCAGCTGTACACCAACGACCAGGCCAGCCAGGCCGCCGACTACATCCCCCTGGTCATCGCCTATCGCAACGGCGCGGCGGTGCGCCTGTCCGACATCGCCGACGTCCAGGATTCGGTCGAGGACCTGCGCAACGCCGGCCTGTCGGGCGGCGACCCCGCGGTGCTGGTGCTGCTGTTCCGCCAGCCCGGCGCCAACATCATCGACACCGTCGACCGGGTGAAGGCCGAGTTGCCGTACCTGGAGGCAGCGCTGCCGCAGGACATCGGCATCACCCTGGCCTCCGACCGCACCACCACGATCCGGTCGTCGTTGAACGACACCCAGCGCACGCTGGTGATCTCGGTGCTGCTGGTGATGCTGGTGGTGTTCGCCTTCCTGCGCGACCCACGTGCCGCCGTCATTCCGGCCGTGGCGGTGCCGGTGTCGATCATCGGCACCTTCGGGGCGATGTACCTGCTGGGCTACAGCCTGGACACGCTGTCGCTGATGGCGCTGACCGTCGCCACCGGCTTCGTCGTCGACGACGCCATCGTGGTGCTGGAGAACATCACCCGCCATATCGAGGAGGGCGTGCCGCGGCGCCAGGCGGCCATCCGCGGCGCCAAGGAGGTCGGCTTCACCGTCATATCGATCAGCCTGTCGCTGATCGCGGTGTTCGCGCCGATCCTGCTGATGGGCGGGCTGGTCGGCCGGCTGTTCCGCGAATTCGCGATAACGCTGTCGATTGCCATCCTGGTCTCGATGGTGATCTCGCTGACCACCACGCCGATGCTGTGCGCCCTGCTGCTGCGTGCCCGGCCGAAGCCGGTGCGGCGGCGCTACACCCTGCTCGACCGCGCCCTGAAGGTCTATGAACGGACGCTGTCCTGGTCGCTGCGGCACAGCGGCCTGGTGCTGCTGCTGCTGTTCGGCGTGGTCTGCCTGAACGTCGCCCTGTTCGCCATCATCCCGAAAGGCTTCTTCCCGGAGCAGAGCACCGGCCGGCTGATCGGCGGCATCCAGGCTGACCAGAGCATCTCGTTCCAGTCGATGCAGGTGAAGATGGGCCAGCTGGTCGACATCGTCCGCGCCGACCCGGCGGTCGAGAGTGTCGTCGGCTTCACCGGCGGTGGCGGCCGGTCGCAGACCAACACCGGGTCGGTCTTCGTCAGCCTGAAGCCGCTAGCCGATCGCGGCCTGTCCGACGACGAGGTCATCGCCCGGATGCGCGGCAAGCTGGCCCAGGTGCCCGGCGTGCGCCTGTTCCTGCAGGCGGTGCAGGACATCCGCGCCGGCGGGCGGCAGAGCAACGCTGCCTACCAGTACACGCTGCAATCCGATTCCACGGAAGAACTCCAGACCTGGGGCCCGAAGCTGCTGCAGGAGCTGCAGGCCAGCGACGTGATGACCGACGTCAACTCCGACCAGCAGCAGAAGGGCCTGGAGACCGACATCGTCATCGACCGCGACACCGCGGCCCGGCTGGGGATCACGCCCTCCCAGATCGACAACACGCTGTACGACGCCTTCGGCCAGCGCCAGGTCTCGACCATCTACAGCGCCATCAACCAGTACCACGTGGTGATGGAGGTGGCGCCGCAGTATTGGCAGAGCCCGGAGACGCTGCGCGACATCTACATCAGCACCTCGGGCGGCAATGCCAGCGGCACCGCCACCACCAACGCCGTGTCGGGCACCGTGGCCGCCGGCGCCGTGGGGGCCGGCACCGGCAACACCGCGGATGATTCCGCCCGCAACGCCGCCACCAACGCCCTGGCCAATGCCGGCCGCAAGGGCACGTCGAGCGGCGCCGCCGTCAGCACCGCCAAGGAAACCATGGTGCCCTTGGCCGCGATCAGCCATTACGGGCCGGGCAACACGCCGCTGTCGATCAACCACCAAGGGCTGTTCGCGGCATCGACGATCTCGTTCAACCTGGCACCCGGCAAATCGCTCAGCGACGCCACCGCGGTGATCCAGCAGGCGATGGCCAACCTGCGGATGCCGGCCACCATCCACGGCGCCTTCCAGGGCACGGCGCAGCAGTTCCAGAGCACCCTGGCCAATGAGCTGGTCCTGGTGCTGGCGGCGCTGGCGGCGGTCTATATCGTGCTCGGCATCCTCTACGAGAGCACCATCCACCCGATCACGATCCTGTCGACCCTGCCCTCGGCCGGCGTCGGCGCGGTGCTGGCGCTGCTGGCCTTCGGCACCGAGTTCAGCCTGATCGCGCTGATCGGCGTCATCCTGCTGATCGGCATCGTCAAGAAGAACGCGATCATGATGATCGACTTCGCACTGGAGGCGGAGCGGACGCGCGGCCTGAACTCGCACGACGCCATTGTCCAGGCCTGCCTGCTGCGCTTCCGGCCGATCATGATGACCACGATTGCGGCGATCTTCGGCGCCATCCCCCTGGCCGCCAGCTTCGGCGACGGCGGCGAGCTGCGCCGGCCGCTGGGCATCGCCATCGTCGGCGGGCTGATCGTCAGCCAGGCGCTGACGCTCTACACCACCCCGGTGCTGTACCTCGTGCTCGACCGCTTCCGCCTGTGGTCGCACCAGCGCTGGCGCCGGACCTTCCCTGACCAGACCGAAGCGGCGGAGTAGCCCGTACCGCTCGACGCGATCCGCAGGCTATGCGAATGGATGGCACTGGGCTTCCCCTTCCCGAACAGCGGGCACAGGCCATGGCACGCCATGACAGCGCATCCCCTGCCCCCGATGTCACGGGCAACACGCGCGACCGGATCAAGGCAGTCGCCGCCGAACTCTATGTCCTGCGTGGCCATGACGGCTTCAGCTTCGGCGATATCGCCACGTCGATCGGGACGACACGCGCCAACATCCACCATCACTTCGGCAGCAAGCAGCAGCTGATGCAGGAACTGATCGAGGATATCGCCTCGAACGCCGAGGAGCGTATCGAGCGCTACTGGCTGTCCGGGACCGCCTCGTTCCCGGAGCGGCTGTCGATGCAGCTGGACGATCTTCGCCGCTATTACCAGCGTTTCAACAAGGGCCCGCAGGACCGGAATGTCTGGAGCCCGCTGTCCCGGCTGCGCCATGACCTGCCGAGCCTGGGCGACCCGGCGGTGGCGGCGCTCGAGCGCGTCAACCGGACCTATGACCGGTGCCTTCGGCATGCGGTGACCGCAGCGGTCGCAGCCCGGCAACTGCGGCTGGAGATCGAGGTGGACGATGCCGTGCGGGTGCTGCGAGCCATGCTGCTGTCCTGCCCGCCGATGACCCAGGATGCCGGGCGGTTCGACGAGATAGAGCTTCTGTTCAAGGCCCTGGGCCGGATGATCGGGCCGGTTTCGGAGCCACAATCCGGCCCCTGACCCCATCCATCCGGCGTTGACGGCCCTTCGTTTTCGTGGACTTACTTACAGGTAAGTCAGCGCAACATCGCGACGACACGAAAAGCGCTTCGGGGGAGGCCAGGCACGTGCTGCGGGATGAGACATTCACGAGATTCGAGGTGCGTCCGTTCACCGGTTCGCTGGGCGCGGAGATCATCGGCATCGACCTGAAGACAGCGGGCGAAGACGCGTTCCAGGACGTGCTGCGGGCCCTGCACGGATACCACGTGCTGGCCGTCCGCGATCAGGACCTGGTGCCGGCGACATTCCAGCAGGTCGCCCGCCGCTTCGGCCCGTTCAGCGGCAACCCGGTGCACACCCCGATGGATGGCTTCGACGACATCGTCAGGTTCGTGCGCGAGCCCGACGACACCGGCAAGGTGATCGGCGAGGACTGGCACATGGACCTGGCTTGGCTGGCGCGGCCGCCGGGCGTCACCATGCTGTATGGCGAGGAGATCCCGCCGGTCGGCGGCGACACCTGCTTCACCAGCCTCGAACGGGCCTATCAGTCGCTGTCGCCGCAACTGGTCTCGATCCTGGAAGGCCTGACCGGCATCCACAGCGGCCGTGGCGTCTTCGCGATCAACGCGTTGCAGAAGCGGCTGGGCGTGACCAAGGACATGGAGGCGATCGAGAACGCCGCGGTGGAGCACCCGGTGATCTGCACCCACCCGGTGACGGGACGGCGCTATGTCTTCGTCAGCAGCGTCCTGACCCATTTCAAGGGCATGACCGAGGAAGAAAGCCGGCCGCTGATCGATTTCCTGCTGACCCGGGCGACGCGGCCGGAATTCAACTGCAGGCTGCGGTGGGAGCCGCGGACGCTCGGCATGTGGAACAACCCGTTCGTATTGCACACGGCGATCAACGACTATCCGGGATACCGCCGCGTGATGTATCGCACGACGGTCGAGGGCGCGGTGCCGGCGGCCGCCGCGGCCTGAGACGGACCGCGGCGACAGTCGATCGCCGCGCATTGCCAGGGCAGCCGCCGTTCGGGGTCATGGACCGTCGGCGCCCAAGCCTGAAGACCATGACCCGGGAGGCAAAATGCAAACGCGGTTCAAGCGTCTGCGACAAGGTCTGACGGGAACGTTGCCGTTCGTCGCGCCCGTGCACGTCCTGGTGCTGGGCGTCATCGTGCTGCCGTCGCTGTTCGTCGTCTGGCTCAGCTTCCAGGCCTCGACCTTCGACCAGGCACCGACCTTCGTCGGCTTCGACAATTATGTCCGCATCCTGGGCGATGCCTATTTCTGGCGATCGCTGCTGAACACCGTGATCGTCGTGGCGGTGGCGGTGCATGTGGAATTGCTGGCCGGCCTCGGCATCGCCCTGCTGTTCGCCAGCGGCCTGCCGGGCCGGCGCATCCTGCTGGTGGTCGTGCTGGCCCCCTATGCCATCAGCGAGGTGACGGCGGCGGCGATGTGGCGCTTCCTGTTCGACCCGGATGTCGGCCCGGTGACCCTTGCCATGCAGGCGCTGGGACTGCCGTCGCTCGACTGGACCTTCATCCCGATGCACGGGCTGACGCTGGTCGGGCTGCTGACCATCTGGCTGCACCTGCCCTTCACCTTCATCATCCTGTACGCCGCCCGCCTGGCGATCCCGAAGGACCTGTACGAGGCCGGCCGGACCGATGGGGCGTCGTCGTTCCAGCTGTTCCGAAACGTCACCCTGCCGCTGCTCGCCCCCGCCATCCTGATCGCAATGCTGTTCCGCTACATCTTCGCCTTCCGGCTGTTTTCCGAGATCTGGCTGATGACGCAGGGTGGGCCGGCGCGCACCACGGAGGCGGTGGCCGTCTACCTCTACCTCGAGGCCTTCCGCTACAATTCCTTCGGAACCGCGGCCGCCACCGCCTGGATCATGGTGCTGGTCTCGCTGCTGCTGGCGACCTTCTATATCCTGCGGCTGAAGCGGGGGATGGCGGCCGATGCGCGCTGACCGCCGCCTCATCGGCCTCGGCAAGGCAGCCGCGGTCGCGGTGATCGTCCTGTGGTCGGTCTTTCCGATCGCCTTCATCGTCCTGTCGTCGTTCAAGCCGGGCCGCGACATCTTCGCGGTGCCGCCGAAGCTGCTGTTCCAGCCGACGCTGGTCCACTACGCCAACCTGTGGGAGCGCTGGGGCAGCTTCTTCGACGGGCTGGTCAACAGCCTGATCGTGACCGTGGGTTCGGCGATCCTGGCCGTCACCATCAGCTCGCTCGCCGGCTTCGTGTATTCGCGGCAGAAGAGCCGTCTGCTGACGGGCTCGATCTTCTTCCTGATCGGGGTGCGGCTGATCCCGCCGATCGTCGTCACCCTGCCGCTGTTCCCGATCGTCAACTGGCTCGGGCTGAACGACACGCATCTGGTGCTGATCCTGCTCTACACCAGCTTCTTCGTATCGCTGGGCACGATCCTGATGCGCACCTTTATCGACCAGATCCCGCGCGAACTCGACGAAGCCGCCATCATCGACGGGGCCAGCCGGCTCACGGTCCTGCGCCGGATCATCCTGCCGCTGGCCGCGCCCGGGATGCTGGCCGTCGCCGTCTTCGTCGTTGTGTTCGCCTGGAACGAGTTCCTGTTCGCCTTCATCTTCACCGCGACCAAGGCCAAGACCGCGCCCTTCGTGCTGTCGGAGATGATCAGCTCGGTCGACGGCGTCGACTGGGGCGTGCTGTTCGCCGCCGCGACGGTCCAGCTGCTGCCGGTTCTGGTGTTCGTGATGGTGATGAACCGGTTCCTGGTCGCCGGCCTGACGGCCGGTGCAACGAAGGGGTGATCGACACCCACCACAGGGGAGGACGACCATGACAATCAACCTGACTAGGCGGGGACTACTCGCCAGCACGATGGCGGGTGCCGCGACGATGGCGCTGGGCCGGACCGCCCTGGGCCAGACCAGGACGCTGAACGCGCTGTCGCACCTGGTGCACGAGAATGTGCTGACCAAGGGCAGTGCCGGCGACGTCATCGCCCCGTGGTGCAAGGCCGCGGGGGCGGAGATCACCTGGACCACGCTGGACAGCAATCCGCTGCAGGACCGGCTGTTCCGGGAAGCGAGCCTGGGCCAGACCACCTTCAATGTCGGCTTCGTCGTCGACAACCGCATGACGCCGCAGATCGCCGGGCTGTTCGAACCCCTTGACGGCCGCCAGTCGTCCGACCCGATCGAGGATATCGACGACATCGCCCCGGGCCTGCGCCGCGCCATGACGGTCGGTGGCAACCTCGTCGGAATTCCGGTGCGCCACGCCACCCAGGCGCTGTTCTACAACGAGGCGCTGCTGGAAGAGGCCGGCATCACCGCCCCGCCCACGACGATCGAGGAGCTGGTAGAGCAGGCGAAGAAACTGACCTTCACCTCCGCCGCCGGGACACCGGTGACCGGCATGGTGCTGGCCAGCGACCTTGCCGTCTTCCCGGTGATGTTCGCCCGCGCCTTCGGCGGCGACTTCATCGGGGCGGACTTCAAGGTGGTGCCGAACCGCGAGGCGATGGAAAAGGGCCTGAGCGTGCTGGCCGATCTGTTCCAGGCCCGCGCCCTGCCCCGCAGCTACGCCAACACCCGCAACGACGACATGGTGACCTGGCTGCAGCAAGGCCGCGCCGCGTTCGGCGTGCTGCCCTTCGCCCGGTTCGCCCAGCTGAACAACCCGGACCAGTCCTCCATCCCGGGCAAGATCAAGGCGGTGGAATTCCCGGGCTCGGCGACCCTTCCTGCCGGCAGCGCCATGGCCGCGGTGGTGGAATCCTGGGCCATGGTGATCCCGGCGAATTCGGCCGACAAGGATCTGTCCTGGAGCTTCATCAAGGCCGTGTCCAGCAAGGCCGTCACATTGGGAGCGGCGCGCAACGGCAACGGTCCGGTCCGCGTGTCGACCTATGCCGACGCCGATTTCGCCGCTGCCCAGCCGCTGGCCAAGATCGAATCCGCCGCCCTGGCCAAGGCACGGCCGGCCTTTCCCGCCTTTCCCGAAGCGGTCCGGGCGCAGGCGACGTTCCTGGAGGAAGTGCAACTCGCAGTGCTTGGCCGCAAGACACCGCAGGAGGCCGTCGCCGCCATCGTCGAACGGGTCACGCCGCTGATGCCGGCCTGACCGGCAAAGGGCCTTGCATCATCCATCGGGAGGATGACGCAAGGCCCCGGAGCGGTCTCAGGTCAGAGCACGCCGCGCTTTGCCAGGCTGGCCATCAGCGCCCGGGCGCCGAATTCCCACGGGGCGATCTTGTCGCTGTGGTTCACCCGGTTCGCCAGCATGCCCAGCGTCGGGGTCGAGATGGTGACGATGTCGCCGATCTTGTGGGTGAAGCCCATGCCCGGCGCGTCGCGGTCGTCGGTCGGCGCGAACATGGTGCCGAGGAACAGCACGGCACCGTCGGGATACTGGTGGTTCGGGCCGAGCGCCTGGCCGGCGAGGTCGAGCGGGTCGCGGCTGATCTTCGAGATCGAGCTGTGGCCCTGCAGCGTGTAGCCCTCGGGTCCATGCACCGCCATCGACAGCTCGGCCTGTCGGATGTCGTCGATGCCGAAGCCGGCGTCGAACAGCCGGATGAACGGGCCGATGGCGCAGGAGGCGTTGTTGTCCTTGGCCTTGCCGAGCAGGAGAGCGCTGCGGCCTTCGACATCGCGCAGATTGACGTCGTTGCCGAGCGTCGCGCCCACCACCGCGCCGCTGGGCGCGATCACCAGCACGATCTCCGGCTCCGGGTTGTTCCAGGTCGAGATCGGGTGGATGCCGATCTCGGCACCGAGGCCGACCGACGACATCGGCTGGCTCTTGGTGAAGATCTCCGCATCCGGGCCGATGCCGACTTCGAGATACTGCGACCAGGCGTTCTGGGACAGCAGCACGTCCTTGATCCGCTGCGCCTCGGCCGAGCCGGGGCGGATGGCGGCGAGGTCGTCGCCGATGATCGATTCGATGTGCTTGCGGATGGCGTCGGCCTTGGTGGCGTCGCCGCGTGCCTGTTCCTCGATCACCCGCTCCAGCATCGAGGAGACGAAGGTGACGCCGGCGGCCTTCACCGCCTGCAGGTCGCAGGGCGCCAGCGGCCAGGGCTTCGACGCATCGCGGGTGGCCTCGTCGGCATTGGCCAGCAGGTCGGCGATGCTGCCGATCACCGGGCCGTCGGACTTGGCCACCGCCACCGGGTCGGCGGCGGAGATCAGGTCGGTGATGGTCGGCGCCGAGCGGGTGATGTCGATCACCTGGCCGCCGCG
>NZ_JBYRFX010000695.1:0-10940 GCF_057815775.1 Inquilinus sp. | reverse complement strand
AGCGTGGCCAGGCGCTGAAGTCGGCGGCCAAGAGCGACTTCATGAGCCGCGCGGCCTCGCTGGCCCAGCTGCTGGAGACCATGCCGCCGGAGCTGCGCGACGACATCCTGCACGGCATCTCCACCGCCTACACCCGGTACTGGGTGTCGGGCGAGGAGCCCGGCGACGCGGCGGCGTGGCGCCAGACCGCCTGGTCCAAACTGGTGACGCCGCTGCCCAGCCTGGCCTTCCCCGGCAAGAAGCCGTCCGCGCCGCGCGAGGAACCGCTGCACGATCCCGGCCCGATGGCCGCGTCCGCCGCCCCGACCGCGTCGTGGTGGGACCTGCCGGCGGGGGTGTGGCCGCTGCCGCGGCCCGCCCGGATGCTGTATCTCGACGATGCCAACGGCCTGGGCCTGTCCGCCCAGCTCGACGGCGGCGCCTGGCTCAACATCGCCTATGCCAAGCAGATGGGCGGCGCGATGTGGACCAGCCAGACGGCGATGACGCTGGCGATCACCGCGATCGTGCTGTCGGTGATCGGCATCTTCGTCGCCCGCGGCATCACCAAGCCGATGCGGCGCCTGGCCGTGGCGGCCGAGGCGCTGGGCCGCGGCGAGGCGGTGACCCCGCTGCCCGAGGCCGGGCCGGACGACATCCGCAACACCGCCGAGGCCTTCAACCGGATGCAGGAGCGGCTGCAGCGCTTCGTCGACGACCGGACCCGCATGCTGGCCGCGATCGGCCACGATCTGCGCACGCCGCTGACCTCGCTGCGGCTGCGCGCCGAATTCGTCGCCGATGACGAGGCACGGGAGAAGATGCTGGCCACCATCGTTGAGATCCAGGCAATGACCGAGGCGACGCTGACCTTCGCCCGGGCCGAGGCCACGGTCGAAAGCACGCGCCCGGTCGACCTCGCAGCCCTGGTCGGCAGCCTGTGCGACGACATGGCGGAGCTGGGCCACGACGTCGCCTTCGCCGAGGGTCCGCGGGTCAATTACCGCTGCCGGCCGGATGCGCTGCGCCGGGCGATCCGCAACCTGGTGGAGAACGCCGTGCGCTACGGCGAACGGGCCCGGGTCTTCCTGGCCCGCACGGCCGAGAGCGTCGACATCGTGATCGACGATGACGGGCCCGGGATTCCCGAACAGGTGAGCGAACAGGTGTTCGCGCCGTTCTTCCGCATCGAGGATTCGCGCAACCTGGAGACGGGCGGCGTCGGCCTCGGCCTGTCGATCGCCCGGACCATCGCGCGCCACCATGGCGGCGACATTCTGCTGGCCAATCGGCCCCGCGGCCTGCGGGCGACGATCACCTTGCCGCGGATCGGATAGGAGCCGATCAGCCCCGGGGCACGGTGGCCGGCTCCGCCGGCCCGCGCAGGCGGCGGTAGATGAAATCGGGCGGCGCCGGGCGGTGCGAGGCGGTTTCGGCCAGGCTGAGCATCGTCTCGTGGAAGGGCGACAGGGCACAGGCCGGGTCGGTGGCGTCGGCCTGGCCGGTCAGGGCCATGGCCTGGCAGCGGCAGCCGCCCCAATCCACCTCACGCTGGTCGCAGCCGCGGCAGGGCTCGGGCATCCAGGCGGTGCCACGGAAGCGCTCGAACGCATCCGATGCTGCCCAGATCTCCGCCAGCGGCTTGTCGCGCACCGACTCGAAATCAAGGCCGGGGATGGTTTCGGCGGCGTGGCAGGGCAGCACCTTGCCGCTCGGCGTAATGTTCAGGAAGCGGCGGCCCCAGCCGCCCATGCAGGCCTTGGGCTGGCGGGCGTAATAATCCGGCATGACATAGTCGATCACCAGCCGGCCATGCAGTCGGTGGGTGGCGGCGGCCACCACGGCGCTGGCGTTGTCGAGCTGTTCGCGGCTCGGCATCAACGCGTCGCGGTTCTTCAACGCCCAGCCGTAATACTGGACATGGGCGACCTCCAGCCGCGCCGCGCCGATCTCGACCGCGAGGTCGATCATGGCGTCGAGACGGTCAAGATTCTGGCGATGGACCACGGCGTTCAGCGTCAGCGGCAGCCCCGCCTCGGTGACCCAGCCGGCGAAGGCCAGCTTCTTCGGCTGCGCGCCGGGATAGTGGCCGATGCGGTCGGCCATAGCGGGGTCGACGTCCTGGATGCTGAGCTGGGCGTGGTCCAGCCCGGCCTCGACCAGGCCGCGGAACCGGTCGCGATCGATCGCCACGCCTGATGTGATCAGGTTGCTGTACAGCCCGGCGTCGCGGGCGCCGCGGATCAGCTCCGGCAGATCGCGGCGGAGGGTCGGCTCGCCGCCGGAGAAATGGACCTGCAGGATGCCGAGGGCTGCCGCCTCGCGGAGCACGCGCAGCCATTCCGCGGTCGACAGCTCGCTGTTCACCCGCTCCATCTCCAGCGGGTTGGAGCAATAGGGGCATTGCAGCGGGCAGCGATGGGTCAGTTCGAGCAGGGCCGCCAGCGGCGGCTCCGGCCGGGGAGAGGTGCTGTTCATGTCGCCATGATCCGCTTGGCCAGCAATTCATCGATCAGCCGCTCGACATCGGCGGCGACCTCGCCCGGCTCGGCCTCGAAGCTCGCGGCAAGGTCGGCGATGATCTCGGTCACCGTGCTGGTGCCGTCGCAGCGGCGCACGATCTCATGGGCGATCTCGTCGAGCATGATCACCCGCTCCGGCCCCAGCACCACCCAGCTCTGCCGCGTCTCGTCGTATCGCATGCGCGAGCCGCGGGCGAGCTTCGGCCGGCGCTCGGCCTCAGGCGTGGGCTGGGCCGCAGCGCTCATCCCCGGTCCTCCGGCACGAAGGCGCCGGGCGGGATGTTGCCGGGCACGACATAGGCATGGTGCAGCGCGTCGAGCTGGGCCCACAGCACGTCGCATTTGAAGATCAGTGCGTTCAGCACATCCTGCTGCTGGTCCGGCCGCCGCGCCTCGCGCCGGACGTAGTCGAGGGCGAAATCAGAGTCGCGCGGGGCCTGGCTCAGCCGCTTGTCGAAATAGGACAGCGCATCGCGCGACACGAAGTCGTAATTGGCCAGCATGCCGGCGACGCGGTTGCCGATGATGGCCGGGGCGAACAGCTCGGTCAGCGATGACGCGATCGCCTCCAGCAGCGTCTTCTCGCGCACGAAGCGGACATAGGCGTCCACGGCGAAGCGGGTCGCCGCCAGGATGCCGCGGCCGTCGCTGACCGCGGCACGGTCCAGGCCGAGCGCGTCGGTCAGGTGCAGCCAGCGGGCGATGCCGCCATCGCCCTCGTGGTTGCCGTCATGGTCCTCGATCCGCCGGCGCCATTCCCGGCGCAGCTCCGGATCCTCGGCCCGCGACATCAGTCCGGCATCCTTCAGCGGGATCCGGCTCTGGTAATAGTATCGGTTCAGCGCCCAGGCCTGGACCTGGCCCCGGTTCAGCTGGCCGCCATGCAGCAGGGCGTGGAACGGGTGGCGGTCGTGATATCGCTCGTGCCCGATGGCGCGCAGCGCCGCCTCCAGCTGGTCCGGGCTCATCGTCTCGGTCATCGCGCCAGCCTCATGAAACGATCTCCATGCCATCCTCCGCCACCTCCCAGCCGGACGCCGCCAGCGCGGCGCGCTCGGGCGAATCCTCATCCAGCACGGGGTTGGTCGTGTTCACGTGAATCAGCAGCCGGCGCCGGACCCCGAGATCGGCGAAGGCGGCCACGGTGCCGTCCGGTCCGTCGATGCTCATATGGCCCATCCGCCGGCCGGTCTTGGCGCCGACGCCGGTGGTGATCAGCTCGTCGTCCCGCCACAGCGTGCCGTCGAAGAAGACCAGGGGTGAATGCCGCAGCCGGGCGCGCAGCGCCGGCGTCATGGCGGCGCAACCCGGGATGTAGTGGAACCGATCCGCACCACACACGATCTCGAGCCCCAAGGTCTCGTCCGGCGCGCCGCCCAGATCGGCGCCGGCCTGGCCTTCCAGATACAGCGGCACCTTGCCGGGCACCGGGAAGGGGGTGATCGTCAGGCCGGCGATCGGGATCGCAGCGTCGGGCATGACACTATGTCGTTCGACAAAGCGCGGGTTCAGGGCGTCGAAGATCGGGTTGGCGGCCAGCGCGGCCAGCACCGGTGGGGCGGCCCACAGCGCAAAGGGCTGCGATTCGCGCATCGACAGCAGCCCGGCGACATGGTCGATCTCGCCGCTGGTCAGGATCACCGCCGTGATCGGCGAATGGCGCAGGCCAGCCTGCGGCCACAGCGCCGGGGTGCCCGACACCTGCTGCCGGAAATCGGGGGAGGCGTTGACCAACAGCCAGCGCTCGCCATCGGCGCTGACCGCCAGTGACGCCTGGGTGCGCGGCTTTGCGCGCAACGTTCCGTGCCGCACCCCATGGCTGGTGGGGGCGTCGCAATTCCATTGCGGAAAACCTCCGCCGGCGGCGGAACCGAGGACGACGATGCGCATGGTCTCAACCCCGCTTTCGGCAGCCTCGCCGGATCCGGCGCACGGCGGAGGGTTTGGTCAGACCTTCGCGCAGGCGTAGGCGTTGATCTCGCAGCCCACGGAAATCTCGCGGAGTTTCGGTGTCTTCCAGCGCTTCATCAGGATCCTCCGTTGCTATCGGCTCACCCAGGGATAACACCCCGACCCGGCAGTTGGATCCGGTGCGGGCCGTATCGAGGCCATCATGCGCCTTCCAGCCATCAGGGGAATACTACTTTGGAGCCATGTGCGGCCGTCCGCCTCAGGTCCGGCCTCAGGTCCGGGCCTCAGACGCCGATCGCCGCCTTGATTCTGGTGGCGCTGAGCGGCAGGTCGCGCAGGCGCCGGCCGGTGGCATCGGCGACGGCGTTGGCGACCGCGGCGCTGGCAGGACCCTGGCCGGTTTCGCCACAGCCCAGGAAGGGCAGGCCGGGGCGGTCGATGATGTGGACCTCGACACTGTCCGGCACCGCGCTGAAGCGCAGGATCGGATATGTCGACCAGTCGACCGAGGTGATCCGGCTGGTGTCGAAGGACACGGCCTCGTACAGCGTCCAGCTCATCGACTGCAGGATGGCGCCTTCGACCTGGTTGCGCACGCCGTCGGGGTTGACCACCTGGCCGGTGTCGACCGCGGCGACCACGCGCGGGACGCTGACCGCGCCGGTCTCGTGCGACACCGCGACCTCCATCGCCACCGCGCAATAGGCGGCCAGGTTCTTGTAGCGGGCGAAGGCGAAGCCGCGGCCCCGCCCAGGCCCGGCCGGGCGGCCCCGGCTCCAGCTGAAGGCCTCGGCCGCGGCGGCGACCACGTCCCGGGCACGCGGGTCCTCCAGATGCTTCAGCCGGAACGCCACCGGATCGGCATCGGCGGCCAGCGCCAGCTCATCCATGAAGCTCTCGATCGCGAAGATGTTCATCTGCGCGCCGAGCGAGCGCAGGGCCGAGATCCGCAGCGGCATCTCCGGCACGAAGTGATGCACCACCCGCGCGCTGGGGAAGGCGTAGATCGGGATGCCGTTGCGGTCGCCGCCGCCCTCCGGCTGCGGCAGCGGCTGGGGCGGCGGCACCGGGAAGGGCTGGGCGATGTGCTGAGCGGCCAGCAGGCAACCGGCCGAACCAGGGCGCATCGAATGGGTGTTGCTCCACACCCCGTAATCCCAGTCGGCGATGCGGCCGGACGGGTCCAGTACGGCGCGGGCCCGGGCCACCATCGACGGGCCGAACGGCTCCCAGGAATGCTCCTGCTCGCGCATCCACTGCACCCGGATCGGGCGGCCGGGCAGGGCGGTGGCCAGCAGCGCGGCATCGCCGGCCGCGTCATCGGCGCCGTTGTGCCCGTAGCAGCCGGAGCCCGGGGTGTGGATGCAGCGCACCTGGTCCAATGGCCGGCGCAGCATCTCGGCGATCGCCTTGCGGTCGGGATACACGCCCTGGGTGTGGGTCCAGACCGTGACCATGCCGTCCTGCTCCAGCGCCACGGCGCAGGATGGGCCGATCGACCCGTGCGACAGGTAGGACCGGGAATAGGCGGCCTCGACCGTGGTCCCGGGGCCTGGGATGGCATCGTGCCGGTCGAGGATGGTGTGGTCCTCCGCCCGCAAGGCCAGCAGTGCGTCGGTCATCCGCGTCTGGTCCGGCAGCACGGCACTTTCCTGCCACACAGCTCCGGCGGCCAGCACCCGCATCGCTTTGACCGCCTGGAACTCCTGTTCGGCCAGCACGGCCAGGAAATTGCCGTCGCGCACCACCTTGACCACGCCGGGCATGGCCTCGACCGCGGTGCTGTCCAGGCCGGTCAGGCGGGCGCCGTAGCTGGGCGGCCGCACCAGGCGCGCATGCAGCATGCCGGGCAGGCGCATGTCCTGCACATAGGCCGCACCGCCGGTCACCTTGGCCGGGATGTCGATGCGTGGCACCGGCTGGTTCATCAGCCGGAAGCGGCCGGGATCGGTCAGGTGCGACGCCGGCTGCGCCTGGACATGCAGCGACAGGCCGCCGGCCAGATGGCCATAGGACAGCCTGGTGCCGTCGGGCGCGAGCACGGCGCCGTCCGCGACCCGCAGTCCGTCGGCGGGCACCGCCAGGCGTCGCGCGGCCTCGCCCACCAGGATCTCGCGCACCTGGGCCGCGGCGTTGCGGATCGCAGTGCCGCTGTCCTGCATCGAATGGCTGCCGGCGGTGTAGCCCTCATTGGCGGTCAGGCCGGTGTCGGCAGTGACGATGGCCAGCCCCTCGAAGGGCAGGCCCAGCTCCTCCGCCGCGACCTGGCGCAGGGCGGTGCCGATGCCTTGGCCCAGCTCGGCCTTGCCGGTGAAGACGGTGACCGCGCCGTTGGCGTCGACCTTGATCCAGGAATCGAGGAACGGGCTGTCGGCCAGGCTACCGGGCAGCCTGGCGCCCTCATGCTGCGGTGTCTCGGCCGCCTGCTGGGCGAAGCCTGCCGGCGTGATGGCGAAGCTGACCACCAGGCCGCCGGCGCCCTGCAGCAGGCTGCGCCGGGACAGGGCGAGGTCCTGAAGGGCGTTCATCGCACGATCTCCGCCGCCGCACTCTGCATCGCCGTGGCGGCCCGCCTGATGGCACGCAGGATGCGCATATGGGTGCCGCAACGGCAGAGATGCGGCTGCAGCTGCCGGCGGATCTCCGCATCCGAGACATCGGGCGTCTTCTGCAGCAGCGCCTGGGCCCGCATCATCATGCCGGGGATACAGTAGCCGCACTGCGCCGCCTGCTCCTCGATGAAGGCGCGCTGCATCGGGCCGGGCGCCTCGGCGGTGCCGAGCCCCTCCAGCGTCGTGATCTCCTTGCCCTCCAGCAGCAGGATCGGGGTGACGCAGGAGAACACGGCCTCGCCGTCCACCATCACGGTGCAGGCGCCGCATTGGCCGAGGCCGCAGCCGTATTTCGCGGCGTTGAGCTGCAGATCGCCGCGCAGCACATAGAGCAGCGGGGTGTCGGGGTCGGCGCCGACGCTGTGAGTCCGGCCGT
This sequence comes from Inquilinus sp., assembly GCF_057815775.1. NCBI lineage: Bacteria > Pseudomonadati > Pseudomonadota > Alphaproteobacteria > Rhodospirillales > Rhodospirillaceae > Inquilinus > Inquilinus sp. The sequence goes on along the minus strand of NZ_JBYRFX010000695.1, from coordinate 3,540 downwards.
TGACCTTGAGCTCGATCATGACCTGTCCTACTGGCTGACGCCGGGTGCGCCCGGCGGGACTGAAGGCGAAGACGGAACCGCCGCGACCTCGGCGTCGCGGGCGGATTGCACGGAGCCGGCGATATCGGCCCAGGCCGGCTGTTTGCTGAAATGGCCCCGCAGATAGGTGATCAGCGCGACCAGCTGCGGGTCCGACAGGGCGGCGCCGAAGCCCGGCATGATCGGGTCGCGGGCGCCGTTCACCGCCGGCACGCCGCCGCGGATGATGCGGATGAGATTGGCCGGGCTGGTGCCGTTCAGGGTGGAGCTGAGCATGAGGCTGACGCCGCCGAAGGGCGAGGGCCGGCTGCTCTCATGGCAGCTGGCGCATGTGCCAGCATAGATCGCCGCGCCGAGATCCTGGCCTGCGGCCGGGGCGCCGAGGGCAACCGTCTGGCTGCCGGCAGATTGCGGCCGGGTGCCGGGCCCGGCTGTCACCGCCTGTGCCTGCAGCGCGTCGCCGCGCTGTTGCGCAGCGCCGGAGGGGATGCCCATCGCCGCGGCGATGTAGACCGAGATCGCCTGGACATCGGCATCCGGCAGCGTGCCCAGATTGCCCGCCACCGGCGTCATCGGTCCCCGCGCCGTGCCGTGCAGCCCGTGCCAGCCGGTGCGCAGATAATGGTACAGCGACTCCTCGGTCCACGGCACCGGCGCGGGGGAGGTGGCATTGAGCGGGTAGGCGGTCCAGCCTTCGGCCTCGCCGCCGGCGAAGCGCTGGCCGGTCTGCTCCGCGCCCAGCAGGTTGCGCGGCGTGTGGCAGGCGCCGCAATGGCCCAGCCCTTCCGCCAGATAGGCACCGCGGTTCCACTCAGCGTCCTGCGCCGGATCCGGCTGGTACGGCCCCTGGCGCAGGAACAGCAGTTTCCAGCCGGCGAGCATGAACCGGAGATTCAGCGGGGAGGGCAGCTGGTTGGCCGGCGCCCGGGCCGCGACGGGTTGGCGGGTCATCAGGAAGGCGTAGAGGGCCCGGTCGTCCTCATCCGTCACCAGGGTGAAGTGATCGTAGGGGAAGGCCGGGTACAGGTGGCCACCGTCGCGATCGACGCCTTCGCGCATGGCCCGCCGGAACGCGGCCTCCGACCAGCGACCGATGCCGGTGTCCGGGTCCGGCGTGATGTTGGTGGTGAAGATCGTACCGAAGGGGGTCGGCAGCGGCAGCCCGCCGGCGAAGGGCTGGCCGCCGGGTACGGTGTGGCAGGTGTCGCAATCGCCCAGGGCGGCGAGGTCGGCGCCCCTGCGGATCTCGACCGGGTCGAAGCTTGCCGCCGCGGGCGGGTCGATCGGCGGAATCGCCGGCCGCCAGGCGATCGCGGCGAACCCTGCCGCACCGGCAACGATCAGCACGCCCAGCCCCAATGCGATGCGGCGGGCTCTCACGAGTGCCCCATGGATCTGCGTCCCATTCCCATCCCTGCCCCTGTTGTAGGGTTTCAGATGACGGATTTTGTCATTCGCAAATGATCGGACGATTCCTGCCGGATGGCGAGAGGGGATTTGTCTTCACGAGGGCAGCGTGGTGCGGCGTGTCCGCACAGTAAAATAGTCCTGCATCCGCGGCCGCACAGCAGCGGCCCGAGCGGCGCTGGAGAAGCCGTGAAACACCGGATGTCACGGTAATACAACCTATGAGAGTAGGTAGAAATACTTAGGGAATACGGGTCATGACCCCGGTCATTCCGGGTTATGCACAGCGTCGCCACAGGGCTAGCACACCGAAGCGGGACGAAAAGGCTGGACCTGTGACCGGATGTTGTGACATATCCGTTTTCATGACTGCCGAACCGCTCCTGACCCGGTCCGGACGCCCAGGCTTTTGCGCGAAGTTCAGCCGCAAGACCGGGGATCGTCGATCGGGGCTCGCCGTCGTCGCAGCCATCGGCGTGGCACTCGTTGCCACCGGATGCGCTCCCGTCCATCCTGGAAAGGGGAGCATCGCCGAAGGTCTGACAGCCCAACGACCCGCCGATCCTGGCGTCGTCACGATCAACGGCGTGCGCTATGTCGCCCGCACCGATCGGGATGCCGTGCAGGTCGGCAGTGCCGCCTGGTATGGGCCCGGCTTCCATGGCCGCAAGACCGCCAGCGGCGACCGCTTCGATTCCGGCCTGGTCTCGGCCGCGCATCGCAGCTTCGACCTGCCCAGCCTGGTCAAGGTCACCAATCTCGACAACGGCCGGACGCTGATCGTCAAGATCAACGACCGCGGCCCCTATGATCGTTCCAAGATCATCGACATGTCCGCCCGCGGCGCGGACCTCCTCGGCTTCCGCGGCAACGGCTCGGCCCGGGTGAAGATCCAGCTGCTGGAGGAAGAGAACCGCTTCCAGGCGCTGCAGGCCCAGCGCGACCAGGCCCGCCGCAGCCAGGTCGCCTCCGCCGGGCTCCATGTCGATGCCGGCGACGTGCCCTATATCGCCGTGCCGCCGGCCCCGCCGGTGCCAGACCGGATGCCCGAGATCGTCGGCCATGTCGGCGACGAGGCGAAAAAGCCCTCCGGCCTGTTCGTCGCTGCCGCCAAGGCCACCCGGCCGCAGCAGGTGGCCACGCTGTCGGAAGCCCTGCGCCGCTTCGGCCCGGTCTCGACCGCCGCCGCAGCAGGCGCGATCGAACTGCGCGTCGGCCCCTTCATCGACCCCAAGGCCGCATCGAGCACCTTGAAGCAGCTTGCCGACGCGGGCTATTCCGGAGCACGTATCGTCGCCGAGTGACCGTCCGCCAGTCTGAGCGGCACGGGCCTGCGGCACGAGCAGGCCTCAGGCGGGGACGGATTTGAGCACGCGCGGACGCTTCATCACGCTGGAAGGCGGCGAGGGCTCGGGCAAGAGCACCCAACTTCGCCATCTTGCCGCCGCGCTGGCCCAGCGCGGGGTCGAGGTCGTGAGCACGCGCGAACCCGGCGGTTCGCCGGGCGCCGAGGCGATCCGCGACCTGCTGGTCCGGGGCGACACCAACCGCTGGGACCCGGTGACCGAGGCGCTGCTGCATTTCGCCGCCCGGCGCGACCATCTGCGCGTCACCGTCCGCCCCGCGCTCGACCGCGGCGCCTGGGTGGTGTCGGACCGCTACGCCGACAGCTCCCTGGTCTATCAGGGCTGGGGCATGGGCGTGGACCGCGCCAGCCTCGATGCCCTGTTCCAGATCGCGACCGACGGCCTGAAGCCGGATTTGACCCTGGTGCTCGACGTGCCGGTCGAGATCGGCCTGGCCCGGGCCGGCCTGCGCCCCGGCGGCGAAGACCGCTACGAGCGCATGGGCGAGGCGCTGCACCGGCGGCTGCGCGAGGGCTTCCTCGCCATCGCCGCGGCCGAGCCGGAGCGCTGCGCCGTGATCGATGCGAGCGGGTCGGTCGACGCGGTGTCCGATGCCATACGCGCCGCCGTGGACGCGAAGTTCGGGCCCGCCCCATGAGCGCCGAATTCCCGGTCCCGCGCGCCAACCCGCGGCTGCTCGGCCATGAGGCGGCCGAGGCGACCTTCCTCGACGCGCTGAACGCCAAGC
>NZ_JBYRFX010000694.1:0-1520 GCF_057815775.1 Inquilinus sp. | reverse complement strand
CTCGGCCGTCAGCAGTTCGATATCGCCGATGGCCTGTCTGGGATTCTCGGCCATGGCTTCGAGCACGCGGACGAAGCGTCCGGCGAGGATCTCGATGCTGGCACCGTCGTGCAGGTCGGTGGCGTATTCGAACACACCCTCCAGGCCGTCAGGTGTCTCGGCGAGGCTGAGGGTAAGATCGAACTTGGCGATATCGTTGCCGAGGGGCTCTGACCGCAGGACGAGGCCGGGAAGATCGAGGCTGGGGGCTGCGGTGTTCTGCAGGACCAGCATGACCTGGACCAGGGGATGATGGGCCTGGGAGCGTGTTGGGTTGAGGATCTCGACCAGCCGCTCGAAGGGCAGGTCCTGGTGGGCATAGGCGGCGAGGGAGGTGTCACGGACACGGTCGATGAGACCGGCGACTGTGGGGTTGCCGGAGAGATCGGTGCGCAGGACCAGGGTGTTGACGAAGAAGCCGACGAGGTCGTCGAGAGCCTCGTCGGTGCGTCCGGCGATGGGCGAGCCGATGGCGATGTCGTCACCGGCACCGAGCCTGGAGAGAAGCAGGGCGAGGCCGGCCTGCAGCAGCATGAACAAGCTGGCGCCAGAGGACCGGGCAAGGGTGCGGAGCTTCTGGTGCAGCTCGGCCGGGATTGCCAGCGGCAGATGCTCGCCGCGATGAGAAGGCAGGGCCGGCCTGGGCCGGTCGCTGGGCAGGGCGATGCAGTCGGGCAGGCCGGCGAGCTGCTGCCGCCAATAAGCGGCCTGGGTGCGGATCAGGCTGTCGGGGGTGCGGTCATCGCCGAGCAGGTCGCGCTGCCAGAGCGTGTAGTCGGCATATTGCACCGGCAGCGGCACTAACGCCGGGGCCTGGCCCAGCCGCCGGGCCACATAGGCCAAAGCCAAGTCACGCATGAGCGGTGTGAGGGATGCGCCGTCGGAGGCGATGTGGTGCACCAGCAGCAACAGCACATGGTTCTCGGCGCTCAGCCGGAACAGGGTCGCGCGGATCGGGATCTCCTGCTCCAGCCGGATGGCATGGCCGGCCGCCTGCCGCAGCAGACCCTGCAACGTGCTCTCATCGGTATCGATCCGCTGCAGCACCAGCCGTGCGCGGGGATCGCCGACACCAAGGATCAACTGCTGCGGGACGTCGCCGGTATCCGCGACCAGCGTGCGCAGGCTCTCGTGGCGGGCGACCAGATCGGCCAGCGCCGCCTGCAATGCCGCAGCATCCAAGACGCCGTCGAGCCGCAGCGCCATGGGGATGTTGTAGGTCGGGCTGGGCCCTTCCAGGCGGTGGAGGAACCAGAGGCGCTGCTGGGCCGGGGACAAGGGCATGCGGTCGGGTCGCGCCTGGGCGGCAAGCGCCGGCCGGGCAACACCACGCTCTCCCAGCTTGTCGGCGAGCCTTGCGACGGAGGGGGCTTCGAAGAGGGCGCGGATGGGGAGTTCGGCGCCGAGGGCGGATCGGATGCGGCTGACGAGGCGTGTGGCGAGGATGGAGTGTCCGCCGAGATCGAAGAAGCTGTCGTCGA
>NZ_JBYRFX010000693.1:0-8924 GCF_057815775.1 Inquilinus sp. | reverse complement strand
CGGCGTGCCGTCGATCGTGGTGACGCTGGGCACGCTGGCGGTGTTCCGCGGCCTCAACAGCATCGTCGCCGGCGGCAAGCAGATCAGCGCCGACCAGGTGCCGCAAGCCTGGCTGGACATGACCAGCGCGAGGCTGCTGGGCATTCCCGGCGTCGTGGTCATCGCCGTGGTGATCCTGGCTGTCGCCGGGCTGGCGCTGCGCCATCTGCCGGCCGGGCGCGAGCTCTACGCCATCGGCTCCAACCCGGACGGCGCGACGCTGATCGGCATCCGGACCCATCGGCGGGTGCTGACCAGCTTCGCGGTCGCCGGCCTGCTGGCCGGGCTGGACGGCGCGCTGTGGGCCTCGCGCTACGCCACCGTCGATGCCCGCGTCGCCATGGGCTACGAGCTGACGGTGATCGCCGCCGTGGTGGTCGGCGGCGTCGCCATCCGCGGCGGATCCGGCACCGTGCTGGGCACGCTGCTGGGAGCGCTGCTGCTGCTGGTCATCAACAACGGCCTGACCCTGGTGCGGGTCGACCCGCTGTGGCTGCAGGGCATCTACGGCCTGGTGATCCTGGCGGCGGTGGCGATCGACGCCACCATCGCCCGCCGCGGCATGAAGGCAGCAGCGTGATGCGCGACCGGCTTCGCCGTTTCGCCAGCTGGGAAACCTTCCTGGCGGCGCTGACCCTGGCGGTTATCCTCTACGCCGTGCTGGCGGTACCCAACTTCGCCACCGCTTTCAACCTGTCCCAGGCGGCGGCCGGCGTGTCGGAAAAGGCGCTGATCGTGCTGCCGATGGTGCTGCTGATCATCGCCCGCGAGATCGACCTGTCGGTCGCCAGCATCCTGGCGCTCAGCAGCGTCATCCTCGGCGTCCTGGTCCAGGCCGGGGTGCCGATGGCGGCCGCCATCCCGCTGGTGCTGCTGGCCGGTGCCGTCCTCGGCGGCTTCAACGGCGTGCTGGTCGTCCGCTTCGGCCTGCCGTCGCTGGTGGTGACCCTGGGCACCATGGCGATGTTCCGGGGCATCGGCTACATCATCCTCGGCTCCGCCTCGGTCAACATCTTCCCGGATTCCTTCACCGATTTCGGCATCGAGTCCGTGCTCGGCACACCGGTTCCCTGGACCATCGTGCCGTTCCTGGTGCTGGCGCCCATCTTCGCCGTGGTGCTGCAGCGGACCCCGGCCGGGCGGCGGATCTATGTGCTGGGCGGCAACCCGGCCACGGCCCTGTATTCCGGCATCCGGGTGGCGCGGCTGCGGCTGGGGCTGTTCGTGCTGTCCGGCCTGGTCTCGTCGCTGGCCGGCATCGTGTTCACCGCCCGGCTGGCCAATGCCCGCGCCAACAACGCGGTCGGGTTCGAGCTCGACATCATCACCGTCGCCCTGCTGGGCGGGGTCAGCGTCTTCGGCGGCCGCGGCAAGCTGACCGGCGTCCTGTGGGCCCTGGTGCTGATCGCGGTGATCCGCAACGCGCTGGGCCTCAGCCGGATCGGCGGCGACGCCCAGGGCACCATCATCGGCCTGCTGCTGATCGGCGCGCTGCTGCTGAGCAACGCCTCGAAACACATCTTCGAACGGCTTCGCCCGCGCTCCATCTGAGCCGGCCCCGCAATCGGCGCGGTGGGACGCGCCGGGACCACCCAACGACAACCCATTGGAGGAGGCACCACCCATGACATCACGGATCACCCGCCTGGCCCTGGCCGCCGCATTGCTCGGCAGCCTGGCCCCGGCCGCCGCCCTGGCGCAGGAGTGCGCCACCGGCCCGGTCACCGTCGGCTTCCTGCCGAAGCTGGACACCGACCCCTATTTCCAGGTCGCCAAGACCGGCGCGGACGAGGCGCAGAAGGAGATCGGCGGCGAGGTGGTGCAGCAGGCGCCGTCGCAGGCGACCGCCGAGGCGCAGATCGAATTCATCAACAACCTGGTGTCGCAGCAGGTGAAGGTGATCGCCATCTCCGGCAACGATGCCAATGCCGTGGCCCCGGCGCTGAAGCGGGCGATGGCGCAGGGCATCCGCGTCGTGTCCTATGATTCCGACGTCGCGCCGGCCGCCCGCACCCTGTTCCTGAACCAGGCCAAGGGCGACAGCCTGGCCGAGATGATGCTGGAGAGCATGGCCCAGCTGATCGGCGGCGAGGGCGAATTCGCCATCCTGTCCTCGACCCCGACCGCGACCAACCAGAACGCCTGGATCGACTTCATGAAGGCCCGGCTGGCCGGCGATCCGAAATTCGCCAAGATGAAGCTGGTCCAGGTCGCCTATGGCGAGGAGAGCGAGCAGGTCAACCAGCAGCAGGCGCTGGCCCTGGCGCAGGCCTTCCCGAACCTGAAGGGCATCATCGTTCCGGCCGGCATCGGCCTGCCGGCGGCGGCCCGCGCGCTGGAACAGGCCGGCATGACCGGCAAGATCAAGCTGACCGGCCTGGCCCCGGCCTCGCTGATCCGCAAGTACATCGAGAGCGGCGCCGCCCAGGACATCTGGTGGAACGTCAAGGACCTGGGCTACCTGACCTATTACGCCGCCCAGGCGCTGGCGCAGTGCAAGCTGGACGGCAAGCCGGGCAGCAGCTTCACCGCCGGCCGGCTGGGCGAGTACAAGGTCGGTGAGGGCGGCGAGGTCGTGCTCGGGCCGGCCAAGATCGTCACCCCGGCGAATGTCGGCGAATTCGCCTTCTGACCATGGCGTGTGGGAGGGCCGGGCCTCGGCTTGGCCTTCCCGCTGCCCTTCATCGATCCAACCCAGCAGAAAGCGCCGATGGCCCGCAGCCCGTCCCGGACCACCCCCGCCTCGACCATGGCCGATGTCGCGCGCCAGGCCGGCGTGTCGGTGTCGACCGTCTCGCATGTGCTGAACGGCACCCGCAAGGTCAGCCCGGACACGGTGCAGGCGGTCGAGGTTGCCATCGCCCGCACCGCCTATATCCCGAACACGCTGGCCCGGTCGCTGGCCGGGGCGACGACCCAGTCGATCGGCATCGCCCTGTCCGCGATCACCAACCATTATTTCAGCGTGGTGGTCGGCGGTATCGAGGTCGAGGCGAAGCGCCACGGGCTGATGATCTTCCTGGCCGACACCCATGACGACCCGGCGCAGGAGCTGCAGACCGTGCGCGCCCTGCACCAGCGCCGGGTCGACGGCATCGTCCTCGCCGCCTCGGCCGACCCGGAGCGCGCGGCGCTGCACTACCTCCGCACCCATGCCATCCCGACCGTGCTGATCGACCGGCTGGTCGCGCCCGATTTCGACCAGGTCGGGGTCGAGAACCGCCGGTCGACAGTCGAGCTGGTGACGCACCTGGCGTCGCATGGCCACCGCCGCATCGCTCTGGTCTCAGGCCAGCCCGGCTTGTCGACCACGCAGGAGCGCCTGGCCGGCTACAAGGCCGGGCTGAAGCAGGCGGGCTTAACCTTCGACCCGGCGCTGGTTGTAACAGGCCATTCGGCACTGGAGCCGGCGCGGCAGGCGGTGCATGGGCTGCTGGCGCGCGATCCCAGGCCCGATGCGATCGTCACCGGCAACAACCTGATGACCATCGGCGCCATGCATGCCCTGCGCGAGGCAGGGCTGAGCGTGCCCGAGAACATCGCCCTGGCCGGCTTCGACGATTTCGACTGGGCCACAGCCTTCACCCCGCGGCTGACGGTGGTGGCCCAGCCCTGCGCGGCGCTGGGCGAGACTGCCATCCAGCTGCTGATGCGCCGGCTGCAGGATCCCGCCGCCAAGCCGAAGACGATCCGCCTGGCGCCGGAGCTGCGCATCCGCGATTCCTGCGGCTGCGGCTAGCGAGGGCGCAGACCGGCAGCCATGACGGCCTGGCGCGATATGACGGACGAAACCCATCCCTACGGCATTGCAATGCTTTTGCAATAAAGGCCTGCGATCATTGGAATGGCTGCCAGTGTGTGCGGCCGGACCGGGCCCGTTGGTCCCGGCCCAGGTTTCAGGGATGAGGAAGTCGGAAGATGAACAAGTCGAGCCGGTCTGAGCCGATGGTCGAGGCGGATTCCGTTATCGGCATCGAAGAAGGGCTTGCTGCCATCGGCGACGCCCCTGACGCCGAGCACGATGCGACGTTCATGCAATTCGACGATAGCGGATCGGAGTCCGGATCGGAGACATCCATCATTGCTCCCGAGACGGCCCATATTCCCGTCTCTGGGGCGGTGATTGTATGGCTTAGGACGGTGGCCGGCGTCGTTGCCCTCGACAACAGGCCCCTGGATCTTGCTCCCAAACGCAGGCCCCCGGATTGGAATCCGATCGCATCAGACGCCGAGTACCCACAGGCGTTGACAGCCAACGCCTGGAACGGGAGCCCCGGCCGCCTGATCCGGAAATTCGACGGGAAGCCGGAGTTGGAAAGAGCCCTCGCCGAGTTGGAACTGGCTTATGGCGAGATCGATTGGCAAAAACTGCGCATGCCCAAGCCAAGCCCTTTCTCGATCAAGGCATGGCATGAAGTCAGAAACAGCGCCAATGAGGAACGCTTCAAGACCGACCGGGTTCGCGACAAAGCCCTTGCGGTGCGTGCGTTGGCGGGATCGATTCTGAAGAGCAGACAGATCGGGAAGACCACGGCCGATCAGTGCATCAATATCCGGGCGAGAGCAGACGAACTGCTGCAGTCCTGTTCCGACAGTTATCTGGGCGCCGAGATCGATACCCGGTTCGATCAGGTGTTCGGTAGAGAGCAGGAAGCCGCGGACGCACTCAACAACGAGATCCCTGATCGCGTGGCCGCTGCACTGACCGCCATTCGCGAGGTCAAGAGCGACGAGGAATGGAGCAAAGCGGGCATCCAGCAGGAAATTCGCAAGATCACGGTGGCCCTTGCGCAGGGTCAGCGTCTCCGCGACGCCGGCTTCGACATCCAGGCAGACTTGGCACAAAGCCAGAAATGGTATGGAATATTGCGCCCGTACGGCGAGCGGAAGAACCTGGGAAGCGCCAGTCCGGAGGCATTTGCCGACCAACAGCGCCGTGTGGCCGGCATGCTGGGGCGTCTGTTGCAAGAGGGCTTGAACGAATTCACCCCTCTGCCGGATACGGCAGCGGTTGCGCCTCGACCGCTTCCACGCCCGAGGCCAGCCCGACCTCAGCTGGGTGAGGCCACGGCCGCCACGCCTTCACTCTCAACGACGAATGCCGTTGATGACAAGCCCCAGGGCACGGTGAACTCGACGATGCCGTCGCTTCCGATCGTCTCTGAAGCCATCCCCTATTCAGAGGAGTTGACCAGCCAACATTGGACCCAAAACAGAGGCCGGAGCAAGCTGGCGAAGATAACAGGCAAGACCGGCATGGGGCAGGCGCTTCGGGATCTTGAGAATCTATATAAGCCTGTGCCGTGGGATAACCTCTCTCTGGTAAATCCGAAGCCGTTCGTTCTCGACGAATGGAAAAGACGGTATGAAGCTGCGATCGAAGCACTCAGGATGGCCGAGTGGTTCTATGCGCAGGCAGACCGCGTTCATACCCTGGCTTTGGAAATCAAGAAAAGCCGAATTTCTCCAAGATCTGAGAAGCTGTTATGCGACAAAATCATCGGCGAAATCGAAAAAATAAATAATTCGTTTCATAGAAAAACCACTCTCGAGACTCTCAAAAGCAGATACGAGAGAGCCATCGATTATCGCAAACACACGTTATCCAGCCTTCATTCCGAGGTGCCCGCGCTTGTCAAAAGATGCCTTGACGCGCTTCGAGAAGTCAAGACCGAGGAAGATTGGACCAAGAGCCCAGGGATACCAAAACTATCCAGAAATATTACTCAGGTAATCGGCAATGCGCAGACACTTCATAGTGCCGGGTTCACCGTGTTGGTTGACATACCGAGATGCATGCAACTCTTTGGGCAGCTGACGCCATATGCAGACAACGGAGCCCCAAGCTCGATCGATGATCGTGGATTTGACTTCCATCATAGGGCTTTGGAAAAAATATTGATCGATATGCAGCAGACGCCGATCGAAGCTCGATAATTCATCTTCTGAAAGACGGAGGCCTCGGGACAAATCCGAAAAATCGGACCAGCCCTGTCGAATTGCGGACATGGCGGCGACTATGCTGGCATGTCGGCAAGGGAGAGCTGTGATGAAGTATGTCTGCCTGGTCCATGTCGACGGCAGCGCCATGGCGGCGCTGTCGCAGGAGGAAGGGGCAAAGCTGGTCGATGAGTCGGTCGACTATGACTGGGACATCAGGCGGCACGGCCAGTTGATCCTGGCGCAGCCGCTGCAGCCGCCCGAGACCGCTGTCATCGTCCGGGTTCGCAACGGCCAGCGGTCGACCACCGACGGGCCGTTCGCCGAGACCAAGGAGTTCCTGGGCGGCTTCTTCCTGATCGAGGCCCGCGACCTGGACGAGGCCGTCGAACTGGCCGGGCGCAGCCCGATGGCCCGGATGGGCAGCATCGAGGTCAGGCCCGTGCTCGACCAGACGCACAGCGTGACCGGCGACGGCCGCCCGGAGCTTGAACCAGGCGAGGCGTGAACCCAGGAGACGGCGATGCTCAGGACCTACAGCGGCAGCTGCCATTGCGGTGCCATCAGGTTCGAGGCGGATGTGGACATCAGCGCCGGCACCGGGAAGTGCAACTGCACCATCTGCACCAAGATGCGCCTGTGGCTGGTCGAGGTCAGGCCGCACGCCTTCCGGCTGCTGGCCGGCGAGGCGGAATTGACCGACTACCGCTTCAATTCAGGCGTCGCGCACCACCAGTTCTGCCGGCATTGCGGCATCCGCGCCTTCGAATGGGTGGACCTGCCCAACATGACCGGCAGCAAATATTACAACGTCAATGTCGCCTGCCTCGACGGCGTCGACATCGACGAACTGATGGCCGCACCGGTCACCTATTATGACGGGCTCAACAACGACTGGGCGGCACGGCCCGCCGAGGTCCGGCACCTCTAGCAGGCGTTGAACAGCAGATAGCGGTTGAAGGGGGTGACCGGTGGCTTCTCCATCGTCCACCGAGACCGACCTTCGCTCCAATGAGACAATGGCCAGCCTAGTCCCACCACAATCCGATCGCGTGCATCCCCTCCGGAATGCGGAGCACTTTAAGCTCCTGGGGCTTGGTGGCGAGCCAGTGTTCGTCCGGGGCGTGCTCCGGATCCAGCCACGAAAGAACGTCAGCAGGGTCCGCTGTGATGACGACATAAACCGTGTCGGAGAAAGGCCATTCCTCTTCTCCTCCGTCATACTGCGTGACCAGCACAACAACATCCGTCACATTATCTCGATCTCGCAGCCTCTTTAAGATATCGAAAACTCGATCAGGGGAGATTGGGTTCCTAATATTGCACCAAATCGAAGCACCATCGTCATTTCCAACGAAGAATTCTTCCAACGACACCGCCGCCGATGATTCGTTTACATCCCCAATTTTTTCCAACAGGGCATCGCGTCTCAAAAGATCCATGAAATACCTTCTTAGCAGGCTGTTCAAACACCTATGCCGACCGGTGATATGTCACCCGACCGGAGCGTAAAATGAGGACTTCTTCAGCAGCCTACTAAGAGCCCGTTTCGGAACGAATTCCAAAACGGGCTCTGGGCCGGCACCGCCGCCGGCTCCTTGCCTCAGTCCAGCGAGATCATCGCAGCGCGGCGGCTGGTCATCTCGTTCAGCTGTCGGTTCTGGGCCGCCTGCTTGGCACGCTTCTGCGCATCGTGCATTTCCAGGAGATCGGCGATCCACTCTCCCGGCCGAAAGGCCTCGACCGTCGTTGGCTGCCAGTCGTCATAGTCGGCACCCGGCCGGCTGACGATCGACGTGCCGAACACCGCCACGCCGTTCGACAGCAGGTAGGCTTCGCCCCGGCTGTTTTCCCGCGGATCCAGATGCGCCGTATGCTCCCGGAAGGTCAGGCCGTAGTTGCGCCACCCGCGATAGGTGAAGCTGACGGCGAAGTCCTTCAGGTTGTCGGCCTGGAATTCGACATTGCTGTAGTCGCACGGCACCGAACTGGCGTGCCGGCCACAAGACCACGCCGCGAAACGGCGCACGGTCCAGATCACGGAGCACAACGCATCACCGATGCCGCTGGTTTCCATGAATTGCTGGGCTTCGGCAACCCTGGTGCGTTCGTCGAGGGTCCGAGCCACACAATTGTTGTGCTCTTCCAACTCGAGCTTCCGGGCTTTGTCCCGAAATTCCTCCACCAGGGATCGCCACTTTTCGAAATGTGCGTTTCCCACCGCAGCCTCCTTGTTGGCCACATCGGTAACTCTATGGTGCGACGTTTTGAACCGAATGCAAGGGCTTACGGACAGAAGCAGGACGATTTTACGGTTTCTCGCTGCAGGACTGGTGTCCGCGTCCGGCCAGACGGATCAGCCGGGATCGCCGAGATGATCCTGCAGGCGCCGGGCGGCGGCGGTGAGCAGACCCTGCGCCCGCCCCCTCTCCGCCTCGCCGGCATCGGATGCGAGGACCAGGTCGAGCCGCGCCCGCTCCCGGCCATCCCCATCACGGATCGCGGCGGTGAGACCGGTGTCAGCCACCCGTTCGGCCGAAGCCCGGTGCAGCACTGACTTTCCGGCCATGAGGCTGGCCGAGCCGCCGGTCTCATCGCGCAGCCAGTCCAGCACCGGCCGGGCCGGGCCGAACAGCCCGCCCAGCCCATGGGCGGAATAGGCGAAGCGCCCGGCGGCCGGCCCCGGCGCCAGCAGGCCGCTGATGTCGCGAACGACCAGCCCCGCCCGCTCCATCCGGCGCAGCACATCGAAGCCGGAGGACCGGGCAACCCCCGTGCCCGCGATGACATCACCGGCCGTCTGCGGCTCCCCGGACGCCAGCGCGGCCAGGATCCGCCCCAGCACGGCCACGCCGGCGGTCACGGCGTCCCCCTGAAGCGATCGATCGCGGAGCGGTTGTAGCTGTTGCCGGGATAGCTGACCCGGAAGGCCTGCGGGTTGTAGT
>NZ_JBYRFX010000692.1:0-4212 GCF_057815775.1 Inquilinus sp. | reverse complement strand
GGGCTGACGACATCCCTGCGCACCGAGGTCGTCGGCCGCCCCGCCGCCTGATAGTCCTTGCCCGCCATGAAGGAGGCGAATTGCCAGACCTCCTTCGGATGCTCCGTCGACTTGAACAGGAAGAACGGATTGATCTCGAAGAAGGTCGCGGGCTTGGCCTTGTAGGGCGGCGGCGCCACCGTCACATCGGCCATGGTCTGCGGGTTCTGCTGGGCACGGGACTGCATCCAGGCGCCGTCCACCGCCATGGCTACCTTGCCGAGGGCGAAGTTGCTGTCCTCCTCCTCCCAGCCCCAGCCGGCGGCTTCGGGCGGGATTGCGCCCTCATCCAGCAGGCGGCGGTAGAAGGCGAACACCTCGGTCGCCCGCGCCAGCTCCGCCGGGTCGTCGGCCCAGCTGTTCTTGTAGCCGCCATCGGGCTGGCGCCGCGCGATCGCGACGTCGTTCTGGGCGAGGTACATGATCAGCTCCTGCGGCGCCCGCACCCCGGTGCCGGCGATGCCGAAACCGTAGGTCCCGGTTGCCGCCCTGATCTTCGCCGCCGCCGCGATCAGCTCGTCCCAGGTCTTCGGCGGCGCGGCGATGCCGGCCTTCTCCAGCACGCTGCCATGGGCCAGCAGCGCCCGGATGCCGAGGTAATGCGGCATCGCCATCAGCTTGCCGTCGATGGTCAGGCCGTCGAGCACATTGGGATAGATCGCCGTACGGTCCGGCCAGTCGGCGGCATAGGAGGTGACGTCCAGCAGGGCATCCATCCGGGTCAGCTCGCCGAACCATTCCGGCAGGCCCCAGCTGAGATCCGGGGCGTCGCCCGCGGCCACCGCCGTCACCAGCTTGTCGTGCAGCGCGCCGAAGGCGATGTTCTGGGTCTCGATCCGGATGTCCGGATGGGCCTGTTCGAAGGCGGCGATCTGGCCCTGCATCGCCTGGGCGTCGGGCTGGTTGAGATCCCAGGCCACCCAGAACTGCAGGGTGACCGGCTCGGCCATCGCCGGCAGCGATGCGAGCAGCAGCCCGCCCAGCAGCAGCCCGGTCTTCAGCATCTTCATCGTCGCCTCCCCTCGCTGTTGCGGCCGGGCGGTCGCGCCGCCCGGTTCCCCTCTCCCGCCTATTCCGCCGCGTCCGCCTTGGCCCGGGCACGGGCCGTCCGCAGCTCGTCGACGCCGCGCACCGACAGCCGGGCGGCGCCGCTGGAGCCGCGGGTCGGGATCCGGCCGCGGGCCAGGCGCTCGCGGGCCGCCGGCACCGCATCGGCGTATTGCGGCAGCCATTCCGCCTGCGCCACCACCATCTCGTCGACCATCTGCCAGACCTCCTCCGGGTTGCAGACGGCGCCGACCAGCGGGTCGTGCAGCACGGCCAGGCGCAACAGGTCGAGATCGCCGGTGACGGCGGCCTGCACCGCCATGCGCTGGACGTTGATCGAGGCGCTGCAGGTGGCGGCGCAGCCCAGCGGCAGCTCAAGCCCTGCCACCATGTTCAGGCCGAAGCGGTCGACGAAGCCCGGCGCCTCGACGATGCAATCCTGCGCCAGATTGGTGATGAGTCCGTGGTTGCGCCGGTTGAAATGGCCACGATAGACACGGCCCGTCTCCAGCCCCTCGATGATGTAGCTGCCGTGCTCGTCGGAACGCCGCCAGTTGGCCAGCGGCGCCCCGGCCTCGGCCAGCCAGCGCGGGAAATCGGTCTCGAACCAGTTGCGCTGCTCGGTGCATTCGCGCAGGTAGCCGCCGGTCTCGCCGTTGATCCACCGGGACAGGTCGATCCAGCGGTTGATCTCGTCCGGCCGCTTCCGGTACCAGGGCAGGTATTCGCTGAGATGGCCGTTGCTCTCGGTCGAATAGCAGCCGAAGCGGCGCAGCACGTCGATCCGGACCTTCTCCTCCTCCCGGAACCGCGGGTGGCGCTCGAAGGCCTCCAGCAGTTCTCCGGCCTCGATCTTGCGACCGCGGAAGCGGATGTCGGTGTACCAGGTCTGGTGGTTGATGCCGGCGCAGATGTAGTCGACCTCGCGCGGGTCCTCGGCGCCCAGCACCTCGGCGATCTGGCGCCAGCCATGCTGCACGCCGTGGCACAGGCCGATGGTGTTGGCGACGCCGCCATGCTCGATCGCGGCCCAGGTGTTCATCGCCATCGGGTTGGCGTAGTTCAGGAACCAGGCGCCCGCCTCCGCCTCCGCCCGGATGTCGCGGCAGAATTCCAGCACCTGCGGAATGTTGCGCTGGCCGTACAGGATGCCGCCGGCGCAAATGGTGTCGCCGACGCATTGGTCGACGCCGTATTTCAGCGGGATCTCGATGTCGCTGGCGAAGGCCCCCAAGCCGCCGATCCGGACGCAGCTGATGACGTAGCGGGCGCCTTCCAGCGCCCGGCGGCGTTCGACCGAGGTGGTGATCCGGGCCGGCAGATCGTTGGCCTCGACGTCGCGCTGCAGGATCTGCGCCACCATGCCGAGATTGTCGGCGTTGATGTCGTGCAGCGCGAATTCGGTGTCCTGCAGCTCCGGCACCTGCAGCATGTCCCGCACCAGTTTGCGGGTGAAGCCGACGCTGCCCGCGCCGATGACGGCAACCTTCATCGCATCCTCCCCGGGGCCACGGTTCCGCCCGGCCCCCCGGCAAGAAACTTCGAGCTATGGTCTATGGGCACCGGAAAACCGGCGAAAGAGGAATTTCGTGCGATCATGGGGCATTCCATGCTGTCCGACCTGCCCATGCTGTCCGCGTTGCGAGGCCGGGCGCCCGACGGGGTGTCGGTCGTCTTCCCGAAGGACCGGTACCGGCTGCACGCCATGGTCACCAGCGCCGGCTACGACCGCTGCACCGATCCGGCCTATGACTGGCATGGGCTGAGGCGCGGCGACGCGCCCTTCGTGCTGCTGCAGCACACCCTGGGTGGCCGCGGCCATCTGCGGGTCGAAAGCCGACGCTACGAGCTGCGGCCGGGCCAGACCATGCTGCTGCGCTTCCCGCAGGACAACCGCTACTGGCTGGGCCGCAACCCGGAATGGGAGTTCTTCTGGATCTGCCTGAACGGCCGTGAGGTGCAGCGTGTCTGGCGCGAAGTCACGGCGGCGCACGGCCCGGTGGTGACCCTGCCCGAGGCCGCGATCGAGCGGCTGGGCGGGTTGTGCCTGTCGGTGCTGGATGGCGAGGCCGGCACGCCGGCCCGCGCCTCCGCCATCGCCTACGCCGCGGCGATGGGGCTGGCCGACGAGATGATGCCCTGGGGCGAGGCGCCGCCGGCAGCCTCCCGCCCCGCCGCGGTCGACCGGGCGGTGTCGCTGTGCACCGCGGCGCCGGCGGAGAAGATCGATGTCGCCCGCATGGCCCGGGCCGCCGGCTACAGCCGCTACCACTTCAGCCGGCTGTTCGCGGCGCATGAGGGCACGACGCCGGCACGCTATCTGCTGCGGCTGCGGATGGAGGAAGCGGCCCGGCTGCTGCATGTCGAGGCCGCGCCGGTCAAGGTCATCGCCCAGCGCTGCGGCTTCGACGATGCGAACTACTTCGCCAAGGTGTTCCGCCGTTTCTACGGCATCGGGCCGAAGGATTTCCGGCGCAGCGGCATGTACACCGGCCCGATGCAGCCCGGCCGGCGCGATGCAGCGGCCAGCCCGCCACCCGAACCCACGGGTCGTTGATCCACCGGTCTCACACCTCGACCTGGATCCGGGTCGACAGCAGTTCGGTCCGGTCGGCGCGCGGGCCGACCAGGATCTCGATGGCGCCGGCCTCCAGCACCGGCTTCAGGTCCAGGCCGGGGAACGCCAGCGCCGCGGCCGGCAGCGGCAGGCGCAGCACCTGCCGTTCGCCCGGCGCCAGCACCGCCTTGGCCATGCCCTTCAGCTCCAGCAGCGGCCGGGCGACGCTGGCGACGGGGTCGTGGATGAACAGGAACACGGTCTCCTCCCCCGCCACCGTACCGGTGTTGGTGACCGCGACCTCGACCGTAAGGCTCTCGCCCGCCCGCAGCATATCGGCGGAGACCTTCAGGTCGCCGAGGGCGAAGCGGCTGTAGGACAGGCCGTGGCCGAATGGGAATTGCGGCGTGGTCGGCATGTCGATGTACTTGCTGGTGTAATGCTGCTCCGGATCGCTCGGCCGGCCGGTGGCGCGCTCGGCGAAGAAGATCGGCACCTGGCCGACATCGCGCGGCCAGGTCACCGGCAGCCGGCCGGACGGGTTGACGGCGCCGGTCACGACATCGGCG
>NZ_JBYRFX010000691.1:0-7203 GCF_057815775.1 Inquilinus sp. | reverse complement strand
TGCAGACCGTGTCCCTGAACCTGCCGGTGCCGATCGAGCGCGAATTCGAGGTGCGGATCCAGCGCTTCGAACGCCGGGCCGAGGCGGCGCAGCCGGAGGCCGGCCCGCGTGAGCCGGGCAGCGGGCCCGAGCCGGCGCTGCTGGACACCCTCTACGACCTCACCATCCCCAAGCGCATCGAGCAGATGCGGGCCGATTTCGTGGCCATTGCCAGCCATGAGCTGCGCACGCCGCTGTCCAGCCTGATGGGCTTCATCGAGACGCTGCGCGGGCCGGCCCGCGACGATGCGGCGGCGCATGACCGGTTCCTCGGCATCATGCAGGCGCAGGCCGAACGCATGTCGCGGCTGGTCAACGACCTGCTGTCGCTGTCGCGGATCGAGCTGGACGAGCATGTGCCGCCGACCGGCCGGGTCACGATCGGCCCGCTGCTGCAGGCCGTGGCCGATGCGCTGGAGCTGAAGGCCCAGCGCAAGGCCCAGCGGATGGAGCTGGACCTGGCGCCGGACCTGCCCGCCGTGATCGGCGATTCGGACCAGCTGTATCAGGTGTTCCAGAACCTGGTGTCGAACGCGATCAACTACGGGCGGCAGGACAGTGTCGTTGGCATCTCCGCCCGCACAGTGGGGGAAGGCCGGCGCACCGGCCTGGTCGTGACCGTCAGCGACCAGGGCGAGGGCATCGCCAAGGAACACCTGCCCCGTCTGACCGAGCGATTCTACCGGGTCGACCCGGCCCGCAGCCGCGCCGTCGGCGGCACCGGCCTCGGCCTCGCCATCGTCAAGCACATCGTCAGCCGGCATCGCGGCCGGCTGGAGGTCGACAGCGAGGTCGGCGTCGGCAGCGTGTTCACGGTGCATCTGCCGGCGGCGCCGGGCGGCAAGGCCGCCGGCCGGGCCCTTCACAAAACTGTAATCGAACTGTCGTAAAAGGGTCGGGACCGGCGTCTATAGCCTGCTGTCGGACACGGCCTCCGCCGTTCGACCGGGCGATGCTTCGCCTCGCCCCCACTATCACAGGGAGATCCCCGTGAAGCTCTTTTCACGATCCATCCTCCGCGGCGCGGCGCTCGGCGCTGCCGCCATGCTCCTGGGGGGCGTTGCCCAGGCCGCCGACATCACCGGCGCCGGCGCCACCTTTCCGGCCCCGGTCTACGCCAAATGGGCGGACACCTATAAGAAAGAGACCGGCGTCGGCCTGAATTACCAGGCGATCGGTTCCGGTGGCGGCATCAACCAGATCAAGGCCAAGACCGTCACCTTCGGCGCCTCCGACATGCCGCTGAAGACCGAAGACCTGGCCGCGGCCGGCCTGGTCCAGTTCCCGATGGTCATGGGCGGCGTCGTGCCGGTCGTGAACGTCCCGGGCATCGAGCCGGGCAAGCTGGTCCTCGACGGTGACACCATTGCCGAGATCTATCTCGGCGACATCACCAAGTGGGATGACGACAAGATCAAGAAGCTGAACCCGGACCTGAAGCTGCCGAACACCGACATCGCGCCGGCCTATCGCGCCGACGGTTCCGGCACGACCTTCCTGTTCAGCAACTACCTGTCCAGCGTGAACGCCAAGTTCAAGGACACCATCGGCGCCAGCACCTCGGTGCAGTGGCCGACGGGCATTGGCGGGAAGGGCAATGCCGGCGTCGCCGGCGCCGTGCAGCAGACCGAAGGCGGCATCGGCTATGTCGAGTACGCCTACGTCAAGCAGAACAAGCTGACCTACACCCGGATGGTCAACAAGGACGGCAAGACGCTCGAGCCGACGATCAAGACCTTCCAGGCCGCCGCCGCCAATGCGGATTGGGCCAACTCCAAGGATTACTATGTGATCCTGACCAACCAGCCGGGTGCGCAGAGCTGGCCGATCACCGGCGCCAGCTTCATCCTGATGTACAAGCAGCCGGGCGATGCCGCGGCCGCGGCGACCGCGCTGCAGTTCTTCTCCTGGGCCTACACCAAGGGCACCGCGGAAGCCGAAGGCCTCGACTACGTGGCGATGCCGGCGGCGGTGGTGACCATGGTCAACAAGACCTGGTCGGACAACATCAAGGGCACCGACGGCAAGGCGATCTGGTCCGCGTCCAAGTGATCGCGGTTCGGTCCTGATCGATACGGCACCGTGCGGGTCACAACCGGCCGCACGGTGCCGCCTGTTTCCGGGGCAAGGTGATTCATGGTGGATGCGACGTCGCAGAACATCGGAATGCGGATCGGTGCCGGGGTTGCCCGCCGCCAACGCATGGCGGATACGGGCTTCCGCCTGGCCACGCAGTCTTTCGCCGTACTGGTTCTGATCCTTCTCGGCGGTGCGCTCGTCTCGCTGACCATCGGCGCCTTGCCGGCGCTGCAGACCTTCGGCCTCGGCTTCTTCGTGGATCCGACCTGGCAGCCGCCGAAGGAGATCTTCGGTGGCCTGGCGCCGATCTACGGCACCATCGTGACCTCGATCATCGCCATGATCATCGCGGTTCCGGTCAGCTTCGGCATCGCCATCTTCCTGACCGAGCTGTGCCCGCCGATGCTCAAGCGGCCCGTCGGCATCGCGATCGAGCTCCTGGCCGGCATCCCCAGCATCATCTACGGCATCTGGGGCTTCCTCGTGCTGGGGCCGGTGCTGCAGCAGACGATCCTGCCCTTCCTGAAGGCGACGCTGGGCCAGCTCCCGGGCATCGGCTTCCTGTTCTCCGGCGTGATCTACGGCCAGGGCATCTTCACCGCCGGCATCATCCTGGCGATCATGATCCTGCCCTTCATCACCGCCATCACCCGCGACGTGTTCGAGACGGTGCCACCGCTGCTCAAGGAATCCGCCTACGGCCTCGGGGCGACGACCTGGGAAGTGATGTGGCGGGTCGTGCTGCCCTACAGCCGCACCGGCGTGGTCGGCGGCGTCATGCTCGGCCTCGGCCGCGCGCTGGGCGAGACCATGGCGGTCGCCTTCGTCGTCGGCAGCGCCATCAAGATCAACGCGTCGCTGCTGGCGCCGGGCACCACGATCTCCGCGACCATCGCCAACCTGGCCAATTCGAACCCGAGCGAGCTGCTGAACTCGGCCCTGCTCGCCCTCGGCCTGGCGCTGTTCGTCATCACCTTCATCGTCCTGGCATTGGCCAAGCTCCAGCTCATGCGGCTGCAGCGCAAGGCAGGGAGTTAGACCGCCATGCAGATCGCCTCTGCCCGTTACGCCCGCCGCCGGGCGACCAACGCGGCGATGCTGACCGTCTCCCTGGGCGCGGCCGTGTTCGGACTGATGTGGCTGGTCTGGATCCTGGCGACGCTCTTCATCAACGGCGTCGGGTCGCTCAGCCTGACCCTGTTCACGGAATCGACTCCGCCGCCCGGCTCCGACGGCGGCGGGTTGCTGAACGCGATCTACGGCAGCTTCCTGATGACGCTGATCGGCACGGTGATCGGCACCGTCGTCGGCATCATGGCCGGCACCTATCTCTCGGAGTTCGGCAAGACCAGCCGGCTGGCCGAGGTGATCCGCTTCGTCAACGACATCCTGCTCAGCGCCCCGTCGATCGTGATCGGCCTGTTCGTTTACCAGGTCCTGGTCGCGGGCCTGTTCGGACATTATTCGGGCTGGGCCGGCGCGGTGGCGCTGTCGATCATCGCGATCCCGGTGGTGACGCGTACCACCGAGGACATGCTGCGGCTGGTGCCGAACACCCTGCGTGAGGCGGCGTCGGCTCTTGGGTCGCCGCAATGGAAGGTGGTCACCCAGGTCTGTTACCGCGCCGCGCGCAACGGCATCATCACCGGCGTCCTGCTGGCGATCGCGCGCATCAGCGGTGAGACCGCGCCGCTGCTCTACACCTCGTTCAGCAGCCAGTTCTGGAGCGCGGACATGTCCCAGGCGATCGCCAACCTGCCGGTGACGATCTACCAGATGACGCTGAACAGCACCGATCCGCGATCGGTGGAACTGGCCTGGAGCGGGGCGCTCCTGATCACGGTGACGATTCTCCTCCTCAACATCATCGCCCGGGCGCTCTCCTCGCTCGGCAAGCAGGGCTGACGGTCATGACAGGCAATGGTGCGCAGGTGACGACGCTCGACATGAACATCAATGTCGAGCGCCCGGCCGAGTCCCGCCGCGACCTCCGCGAGAAGGTCACGGTCCGCAACCTGTCCTTCTTCTATGAGGACCATGAGGCGCTGAAGAAGATCAACCTGCCGCTGTACGAGCGCTGCGTGACCGCCTTCATCGGTCCCTCGGGCTGCGGCAAGTCGACCCTGCTGCGCATCCTGAACCGGATGTACGACCTGTATCCGAAGCAGCGCGCGACGGGCGAAGTGCTGCTGGATGGCCAGAACATCCTGGCGCCGAAGCAGGACGTCAACCTGCTGCGCGCCCGCGTCGGCATGGTGTTCCAGAAGCCGACGCCGTTCCCGATGTCGATCTACGACAACGTCGCCTTCGGCATCCGGCTGTACGAGAAGCTGGACCAGGCCGAGATGGACAGCCGGATCGAGGCGGCGCTGCGCCGCGCCGCGCTGTGGGAGGAGGTCAAGGACAAGCTGAAGAAGAGCGGCACCAGCCTGTCCGGCGGCCAGCAGCAACGCCTGTGCATCGCCCGCACCATCGCGATGCGGCCGGACGTGCTGCTGCTGGACGAACCGACCTCGGCGCTCGACCCGATCTCGACCGCCAAGATTGAGGAGCTGATCGACGAGCTGAAGACCGACTACACGATCGCGATCGTCACCCACAACATGCAGCAGGCCGCCCGCGCCGCCGACTTCACCGCCTTCATGTATCTCGGCGAGCTGGTGGAATTCGGCGAGACTTCGGAGCTGTTCACCAGCCCGAAGAACGAGCGGACGCACAGTTACATCACCGGCCGCTTCGGTTGAGCTCCGGGTCAGGAAGGGTCCGCGCCATGGCTAATGAACACATCGTCAAATCCTTCGACCAGGAGCTTGAGGCCCTGCGCCGCACCATCGTGCAGATGGGCGGCCTCGCCGAAAGCCAGCTCGAACTCGCCATCCAGGCCGTGGTCCGCCGCGACGCAGACCTTGCCGGCCGAGTGGTGCGCAGCGACGAGCAGATGGACGCCTACGAGACCTCGATCGACGCCCAGGTGGTGCAGATCCTGGCGCTGCGCCAGCCCTTCGCCGGCGACCTGCGCGAGGTGGTCTCGGCCCTGCGCATCGCCTCGGACCTGGAGCGGATCGGCGACTATTCCGCCAACATCGCCAAGCGCTCCCTGGCCCTGGCGCAGGTGCCGGTGGTCCGGCCGGTGGCGACGCTGCCGCGCATGGGCCGGATGGTGCAGCAGATCATCAAGGACGTGCTCGACGCCTACACCGAGCGCGACCTGGAGAAGGCGCTGTCGGCCTGGCGCCAGGATGAATCGGTCGACGACCTCTACACCAGCCTGTTCCGCGAGACCCTCACCTACATGATGGAGGATCCGCGCAACATCACGCCCTGCACCCATGTGCTGTTCATCGCCAAGAACATCGAGCGGATCGGCGACCACGCGACCAACATCGCCGAGCTGATCCACTTCCTGCTCACCGGCAAGCCGATCAAGGATGCGCGGCCCAAGGGCGACTCGTCGTCCTTCACCGTCGTGACGCCCGAGACCAAGACGGAGGAGAGCTGATGAGAGCCGGCATCCAGCCGCTGGTTCTGGTGGTCGAGGACGAGGTCGATCTCGTCACCCTCCTGACCTACAACCTGGAGCGCGAGGGCTTCCGCGTCCTCGCCGCCTATGACGGGGAAGAGGCGCTGCTGCTGGCCAGCGAACAGCGGCCCGACCTGGTGCTGCTGGACTGGATGCTGCCGCATCTTTCCGGCATCGAGGTCTGCCGCCAGTTGCGCCGCGGCGCCAAGACCCGCGACATCCCGGTGATCATGCTGACCGCGCGCGGCGAGGAAGGGGATCGCGTCCGCGGTCTCGATTCCGGTGCCGACGACTATGTCGCCAAGCCGTTCTCGACGCCGGAGCTGCTGGCCCGGATCAAGGCGGTGCTGCGCCGGACCTCGCCGTCCAGCGCCGGCGACATGCTCAGCTACGCCGATCTCAGCATGGATCTCGGCGGCCACCGCGTCCGCCGTGGGGTGCGGGACGTGCATCTCGGCCCGACCGAATTCCGCCTGCTGCGCCATTTCATGCAGCATCCCGGCCGGGTGTTCAGCCGCGAACAGCTGCTCGACATCGTCTGGGGCCACGATGTGTATGTCGAACCGCGCACGGTCGACGTCCATATCCGGCGCCTGCGCAAGGCGTTGAACGACGAAAGCGAGACCGACCTGATCCGCACCGTCCGGTCCGCCGGCTATTCGCTGGATGTCCAGGCCCAGGCCTGACGCCCGGCCCATTGTTCTGACCGCACCGACCCGTTGTCTCGATTCCGGATCCGGAGGTGACATATGAATAAGGATTCCTGGCTGTTTCTGCGGCTGTGGTTCCGGTCGCCGCTGAAGATCGCCGCCTGGTCGCCATCCGGCCAGGCCCTGGCGCGCGCCTTCGCCCGGCATGTCGACCCGAAGGCCGAGGATCCGGTGCTGGAACTCGGCGGCGGCACCGGCAGCATCACGCAGGAGCTGCTGGCGACCGGCCTGCCGCCGGAGAAGCTGATCATCGTCGAGAAGATGCCGGAGCTGTGCGCCGTGCTGCGCCGCCGCTTCCCCGGCACGCTGGTGCTGGAGGGCGACGTCGCCGAGATCGGCGCGATGCTCGACGCCGCCGGCGTCACCAAGCTGTCGCTGGTCGTGTCCAGCCTGCCGATCATCTGGTTCCCGCTCGAGCTGCAGCGCCTGATCGTCGATGCCGCCTTCGCCCGGATGGGGCGGACCGGCCAGATGCTGCAGATCACCAACCAGCTGCTGTCGCCGCTGCCACGGCGCAAGCTGGGGCTGCGCGGCCGGCTGGTCGATTTCGTCTGTCGCAACCTGCCGCCATCCGGCGCCTGGAGCTATCGTCGCGACAGTGCCGGGATGATCCGCTAACCGCCACAGCCCAAAGAAAAAACCCGCGCCGCCGGTTCGTCCGGGGGCGCGGGTTTTCTTTTGGGTCAGGCCCGCCGGGTTACTTGCCCGGCGCGTTCGGCACGAACCAGCCGGTCGGCAGGCCGTTGGACTGGCGCCGCGGCGATTCGCTGGCGTCGGCCACCTGCTGGATGGCCTGGCTGCGGCCCTTGGCGGAAGCGACCCGGACCGGCGCGGCGTCGGGGATCGGTGCCATGC
>NZ_JBYRFX010000690.1:0-4938 GCF_057815775.1 Inquilinus sp. | reverse complement strand
TCGGCCTGGCCACGCTCGGCCGGCGGGTCGACATGGTGGCGGGGCGGCTGACCGTGCTCGGCACCCTGCCCAAGGCCGCCACCGCCCCCGAGCTGACCGCCTGGCGCGACGCCGGCGGCAAGCTGCGGGTCGACCAGCTGGCGCTGCGCTGGGGGCCGCTGCAGATCGACGCTGGCGGTACGCTCGATCTCGACGACAAGCTGCAGCCGCAGGGCACGCTGACGGCGAAGATCCGCGGCTACGGCCCGGTAATCGAGGATCTGCAGAAGGCCGGGCTGGTGAAGGAGCGCGACGCCGGCTTCGCCAAGGTCGGGCTCGACCTGATGGCCGGCCAGCCGGCGGCGGACGGCACCCGCACCGTCACCGCGCCGATCACGATCGCAAAGGGCAAGGTGTCGTTCGGCCCGATGCAGGTCGCGAAGCTGCCCGAGGTGCGCTGGGCGCAATAGGCGGACGCGTTCCAGAATCCCTTTCCACTGTCTTGCCGGGCTTGACCCGGCAATCCAGAAGCTGTCGACAGTCTCTAGATGCTCGGATCAAGTCCGGGCATGACAATTGTGGTGAGGGCTGACAGATCCAGCGTTCAGGACAGTTGCCGCGAAGCCCCGAGCCTCAGTCTCCTTCCTTGGTCAGCCGCGCGGCCTTTTCCGGCTCCATCTCTTCCTGAGGGGCGTCGACGACGCCGCGGCGGATGGCGCGGGTGCGGGTGAACCAGGATTCCAGTTTGTCGCCTTCGCCGCGGCGGATGGCGCGCTGCAGCCGGACCAGATCCTCGGTGAATTGCTGCAGCACCTCGAGCACCGCGCTCTTGTTGGTCAGGAACACGTCGCGCCACATCACCGGGTCGGAGCCGGCGATACGGGTGAAGTCGCGGAAGCCGCCGGCGGAGAAGCGGATCACCTCGGCCTGGGTCGCCTCTTCCATGTCCGACGCGGTGCCGACGATGGTGTAGGCGATCAGATGCGGGATGTGCGAGGTGATCGCCAGCACCCGGTCGTGATGCTCGGCGGTCATCTTCTCGACCATCATGCCCATGCCGCGCCACAGCGCCTCGACCTTGGCCACCACATCAGGGTCGACGGTCGGCTCGGGCGTCAGCACGCACCAGCGGTCGATGAACAGCTCGGCGAAGCCGGCCGACGGGCCGGAATGCTCGGTGCCGGCGATCGGGTGGCCGGGCACCAGATGGACACCGGCCGGCAGGTAGGGGGCGATGGTCTTCGCCACCATGCCCTTGACCGAGCCGACATCGGTGACGACGGCGCCGGGCGCCAGCGCCGGGGCGATGGCCCGGGCCAGTCCTTCATAGGCGCCCATCGGGGCGCAGATCATCACGATATCAGCGCCGGCTACGGCCGCGGCCGGATCGGCCTCGACCCGGTCGAGGAAGCCGAGCGCCATGGCCTCGTCGCGGGTTTCCTGCCGACGGGCATGGCCGACGACCTCGCTCACCAGGCCGTGCTTGCGGACGGCGCGGGCGACGGAAGAGCCGATCAGCCCGATGCCGAGCAGCGCCAGCCGGCGGAAGATCGGCGCCTCGGCCTGCTGGGCCACAGTCTCCGGAGTTGCCGCCTCGGAACTCATCGGCCGCGCAGATGCTCGGTCAGCGCCTCGACCACGGCCCGCATTTCTTCTTCGGTGCCAATGGTGATGCGCAAATGGGTCGGCAGGCCGTAGCCGCCCATCTGGCGGACCAGGATGCCGTTGTCCTTCAGATGCTGCCGCGCCGCCTCGGCATCGCCATCGCCGAAATCGACCAGCAAGAAGTTGCCGGACGAGGGCCGCGGCACGAGGCCGAGCTTCTCCAGCTCCGCGGCGGTCCAGCGCCGCCATTCGGCGTTGTGGGTGCGGCTCTTGTCGATGAAATCCTCATCGGCCAGGGCGGCGACGCCCGCCGCCTGCGCCGCGGCGCTGACGTTGAACGGCCCGCGGGCGCTATGCAGGATGTCGGTGACCCCGGGCGAGGCATAGGCCCAGCCCAGGCGCAGCGCGCCCATGCCGTAGATCTTCGAGAAGGTGCGCAGCATCACGACATTGCCGGACCGTTCGACCAGATCGGCGCCGGCGCTGTACTCCGGGTCGTCGATGTATTCGGCATAGGCGGCGTCGAGCGCCAGGATCACATCCGGCGGCAGCGCCGCATGCAGCCGCTCGACCTCGGCCCTGGGCAGCAGGTAGCCGGTCGGGTTGTTCGGGTTGGCCAGGAACAGGATGCGGGTGCGCGGCGTCACCCGCGCCAGCAGCGCGTCGACATCGGTCTTGAGCTCGGCTTCAGGCGCCGCGATTGGCGTCGCCCCGACCGCCTTGGCGGCGATCGGGTACATCAGGAAGCCGTGCCGGCTGTACAGCACCTCGTCGCCCGGTCCGGCATAGCTCTTGGTCAGCAGGGCGATCAGCTCGTCCGACCCGGCGCCGGCGACGATGCGTTCGGCATCCAGGCCGAAGCGTCCGGCCAGGGCGTGGCGCAGCGCATGCGCCCCGCCATCGGGGTAGCGGTGGATTTCGCCGCCCAGCTCGCGATAGGCCGCGGTGGCCTTCGGGCTGGGGCCGAAGGCGCCCTCGTTCGAGGCCAGGCGGATCGGCCGGCCCAGCCGCGGATGCGGCACGGACTTGGCCTCGCCGCCGACATAGGGATCGATGTCCAGCAGGCCCGGGCGCGGACGCGGCGCTTGGATCGCAGTCATGGCGTAACTCAGCTCCGGCGGCCGATGGCAGTCGGCGTGGCGAACCCGGCGATCATGTGGATGCGGGGGGACAGCTCGCCCAGACGCTCGGCCAGCCGTTCCAGGCGGTTGTCGTCGGTGGCGACGAAATCCGCGACCTCGACCAGATGGATGGCATGGTCGTCGACATTGCGCGCCGGCCGGGTCCAGAACGCCACCGGCGGCAGGCCGGCCGCCTCCAGCGTCTGCTTCAGCCGGCTGCGGCTGATGTCGGCGGCAACCTCGATCGCGACCATCGCCCGGTCGTCGCCGGTCGGCTCCGGCGCGATATGGGCGCCGGCCAGGGCCATCGGCTCGTCGCGGTTCCGTTCGGTGACGATGAAGGGCAGGCTGCCGACGATCCGCGGCGTGCGCGGGTCGGCCGACACCAGCACACGCCACCAGGGGTCGCTGTCGGCCTCGACCGGCCAGGGCACCACGGCGATGGTGGCACTGCCCTCATGCACCGCGCGGATCGCCTGGATTGGGCCGGTCACGGCCGTCATCGGCGTGTGGCTGCCGTAATGGTCGCGGGCAATGTCCCACAGGTCGTCGCGGCCATCCGGCGTGTGCACGGCGACCGCGAAGGGCCCCTGCATCCGGGTGAAGCCGGTCATCATCTCGCGCCAGATCCGGGTCAGCTCGGGCAGCGGAAAGGCGCCGCCGTGCCGGTCGGCCAGCCGGCGCAGGATCATGGCCTCGCGGCCCGGGCGCATGGCCGGCTGGTCGCTGCTCTTGGTCGCGGCGATGTCCTGCACCACCCCGGCCCGCTGCATGATCAGGTCGTGGATCGAATCGTCGATTTCGTCGATCCGCGCGCGCAACGAGTCGAGCGTCTGAGGGGTGTCTGGCATCGTCTGAAAAAGGGGCTGGAACCTGCCGGGCAGATGGCGATCAGGTGTAGAACGCGGAGGGGGCGAAAGCAAAGGAAACCTCTGGGGTTTGGCGCATCGGAGGATTGACGCGGCGGAACCCCTGCCTCTAGCAATCCTGTCCCGAAACTCCGGTATGCCGGACGGTCCTAGCCCGGCTCCTCGCCCTCGCGCCGCAGGCCGCCCAAGGCGGGCTGCCCAGCGCCGACCGGCACCAGCACCGGCCGCCGGGATCGGACCTTCTTGCCGCGCGACAGCTGGTAGATCTGCTTCGACGCCTCGACCATGACCGTGCCGGCAACGCGCTGGAACCAGCGGGCGCCAACCTCCTCCCACATCCCGGCGGTGGACAAGAGGAAGCGCGACCGGGTCGGCGGCAGCCACAGCGCCCGCGCCACCCGCTCCGGCACGAACAGGTGCTGGCGCAGCATCTGGTTCAGCTGGCTGCCGGAATAGGGCTTGCCATGGCCGAACGGGGTGCGGTCGGACCGGGCCCACAAGCTGCGCCGGTTCGGCACCACCACCAGCAGCCGGCCGCTGCCGTTCAGCACCCGCCAGATCTCGCGCATCAGTTCGCCCAGCTGCTCGGTCGCCTCCAGCCCGTGCACCAGCAGCACGCGGTCGACCGACATGTCGGGCAGCGGCAGCTCGCATTCCTCGGTCAGCGCCACCAGGCCGCGCCCGTCCGGCGGCCAGTGGGTCACGCCCTGTTCGGCCGGCATGCAGGCGATCACCCGCTCCGCCTCGCCCAGGAACGGCCGCAGGAACGGCGTGGGATAGCCGAGGCCGAGGATGATCTGGCCGCGCGTGTCCGGCCACATCAGGCGGATCTGGCGGCGGACCATGCGGCGCACCACCAGCCCCAGGCTGGTGTCGTAGAATTCGCGGAGATCGATGACGTCGCTGTACATCCAGCCGTCGTTCCAGACCGTTTCACGGGGTACCATAGCGCATTGGCGGCCGGCTGGAACCGGCGTCGCTGTCCGGTCCCGATCCCTTCGCCTGCAGCCTAATGTCAGGAGTCGCTTCATGGCCCGCAAGCCCGCGATCGAGCCAACCCCGCCGCAGCGGGCGCTGGCGGCGCCGGACGCGGCGGCCGCCGGCTATGACCCGGAGTTCCTGGGCCGCACCGTGGCGGTGCCGGTGCTGTCGGCGGCGCAGGACAAGGATGCGGTCCGCGTCGGCGGCACCACCATCATCCGCCACACCCATTATTCCCTGACCGTCAGCAAGGCCCGAAGGCTGGCGCGCTGGGTCGCCTGGAACGTCGATGGCGGCCAGATCAAGCTGCTCAGCCGCCGCGGGCTCAAATTCACACTCGACCCGCTGGTCGACGCGAAATGGCAGATCGACGATGCGCTCTA
>NZ_JBYRFX010000689.1:0-2474 GCF_057815775.1 Inquilinus sp. | reverse complement strand
AGGGCGCGGATCGAGACGGAGGCCATCCGTCTCTTTGCCGAACGCGGCGTCGAAGGCACCTCGGTGCGCGACATCGCCGCCGCCGTCGGGGTGAGCGAGGCGGCGCTGTACCGCCATCTGTCGTCGAAGGATGAGTTCGTGGCGGATCTGTTCGCCACCCGCTATCTCGAACTCGGCCAGCAGGTCTACGCGGCACAGCAGGGGCTGGCCGGCTTCGCTGCCCGGATGGGGGCGATGGTCGAGGCCTGCTGCCGGCTACACGACCAGGACCCGTCGCTGTTCCGCTTCCTGCTGATCGTCCAGCACCGGGCCCTGCCCAACTTCACGCCGGACCAGCCGAACCCCGGCGATGTCATCGGCGCCGTCATCCTCGACGGCATCCGGGAAGGCGCCGTCACGGTCGCCGATCCCCAGCTCGGCACCGCGATCGTGTTCGGCTGCGTGTTGCAGCCGGCGATCTTCCGCCTCTACGGCCGGCTGGACCACGGTCTCTCGCACTATGCGCCAGTGCTGACCGCCGCGATCCTGCGGGCGCTCGGCGGCACGGCCGCCTGAGAGGCTCCGCGAACCCCGTCCGGCGATCCCGCCGGGCGTCCGTTCCCCATCGTCTCAGCCAATGGAGACGTTCATGATCGATCCGTTTGTCGTCCTGGTGATGATCGCCGTGATGATCTGGCTCGGCGTCCAGGTGCTGACCCAGCGCAGCGCCATCCGCGAGCTGGAATCCCGCCTCGACGGCATCGATGACGAGGTGGCGCCGCCAAAGCGGTCCAGCCGGCGGCAGGTCTCGGCCTGAGACCCGCCGCCGTGCCGGCCCGGGCTGCTCAGCCCGCGCGGTCCTTGTCGATCTGGCTCTTCAGCGCGTCGAAGCCGACGGCGCCGGGGATGATCTGGTCGTTGATGACGAAGGCCGGCGTGCCCTGCACGCCCAGCGTCTGCGCCAGGTCCATGTTGTCGCGCAGCTCGGCCACGACCGACGGGTCGTTCATGTCCTTCTTCAGCTTGTCGAGATCCAGCCCGACCTGGCCGGCGACCGAATAGACCACGTCGTCGGTCAACTGGCCCTTGAAGCCCATCAGCTTGTTGTGGAAGTCGAGATACTTGTCCTGCTTCTGCGCCGCCAGCGAGGCACGGGCGGCGGTCACCGAGGCCGGCCCGAGGATCGGGAATTCCTTCAGCACCACGCGCAGCCCGCTATCCGCCTTCATCAGCCGCTCGAGGTCGGGCTGCGACCGCTTGCAGTAGCCGCACTGGTAGTCGAAGAACTCGACCAGCGTGACGTCGCCCTTGGGGTTGCCGATCACCGGCGACGACGGGCTGCGGAAGATCTGGTCCGCCTTGCTGGACAAGGACTTGCCCTGCGACTCGCGCTCGTCGGCATCCTTCTTGGCCTGGTAATCGTCCAGCGCCTGCACGATGACCTCGGGGTGCTCGCGGATGTAGTCGCGCACGATCTGCTCGATCGCGTCCTTCTGCGCCGGGGCGATGGCAGGCGACGACAGGGGGGCCGGCGTCTGCTGGGCCTGCACCGCGGGCACCGCGATCGCCAGCGCGGCGACGGCGGCCATGGCGGCGAGGCCGGCGGACCAGGGGCGGTTATGGCGGCGGAACATCCGGGCGTCCTTTCGGTGGAGCATGTCTCTCTACTCGCCTTTCGCGGCGGCATGATCAAGAGTTACGCGGTCGCGGGCGGCATTCAACCGCAATCGCCGACATATCGGGCGGATCAGCCCGGCTTGTCCTCGGCCTGGCTGCGCAGATCCTGGGCCCGGCGCCAGCCAGGCGACCCGTGGGGCAGCAACTGCAAAGCGCGGTCGACCTGGGCCCGGGCGTTCGGCAGGTCGCCGCGGGCGAGGTTGTCCTCGGCCAAAGCGAGAGAGGCCTTGCCCATGTCGCCGACCTTGCCATAGGCGGTGCCCAGCAGGCGCCAGACGATCGGCGGCGTCTTCTCCGGCTCGACGCTGGCCCGCTCCAGGTCGCGGATCGCGCTGCGCAGCTCGGCATCCGATCCGCGGTCGATCTTGGTCTGCGCCAGCGGGATCAGCAGCAGGGTCTCGCCCGGCAGGATGGCCAGTGCCCGCTCGTAATAAGGCCGGGCCTCCACCAGGCGGCCGGTTTCCAGCAGGATCTGGCCGCGCAGCTCCAGGAAATACGGGTTGCGCGGCTCGGTCTTGATCAGCACGTCGGTCCGGCTGAGGGCGTCGGCGAAGATGTTGCGGCGATAGGCGCCGATCGCCCGGGCATATTGCGCCGCCAGGCTGGTGTCGCTGGCCGGATAGGCCCGGCCGACGCTCTCCGGCGTCATGAAGCCGATGATCTTGGCCCGGATCCGGGCGAACTGGTCGTCATCGCCTGCCGGCATGGTCGTCGGCTGCGGCGTCTGGGCGATGGTGGCCTGCACCGCCTCGATCCGGTCGGACGTCAGCGGGTGGGTGCGGGTGTAGGGGGAGCCGTCCGGGTGGGTCAGCTCGGCA
>NZ_JBYRFX010000688.1:0-3323 GCF_057815775.1 Inquilinus sp. | reverse complement strand
TATCTGGACGTGACCATCAACGGCCAGAAGCAGGACCTGATCGGAGGCTTCGTGGAGCGCGATGGGACCCTGTATGCAACACCCGAGGAGCTGCAGGCGGTGGGGGTGAGGCCGCCCGAAGGCGGGGCGACCGGGGACGGGCTGGTCCCGCTCGCCAGCATCTCCGGGCTGCATTACGACTATGACGAGCCGGGGCAGGCGCTGACGATCACCCTGCCCGAATCGGCCCGCCAGCCGATCGTGATCGGCGCGCGGGACAAGCGCGTGACCCAGGCCGACAGCGACTACGGCGTGCTGCTGAACTACGACCTGCTCGGCACCCGCAGCGACGATTCGACCTCTGGCTCCGGCCTGTTCGAGGGCCGGGTCTTCGGCCCGCTGGGCGTGCTCGACAGCAGCTTCATCGGCAGCCTCGGCGATGACGGCATCCGCAACGGCCAGCGCCTGATCCGGCTGGATTCGACCTGGACCTATTCCGACCCGGACGCGCTGCGCCGCTACCGCCTGGGCGACTTCATCAGCGGCGGCCTGGCCTGGACCCGGCCGGTGCGCATGTTCGGCGGCCAGATCGACCGCGACTACTCGCTGCGGCCGGATCTCGTCACCTTCCCGATCCCCCGATTCGGTGGCGATGCGGCGGTGCCGTCCACGGTCGATGTCTATGTCGACAACGTGAAGCAGTTCTCGTCCGACGTGAAGCCCGGCCCGTTCGAGATCAACGACCTGCCGGTGCTGACCGGCGGCGGCAACGCCCAGGTGGTGGTGCGCGATGCGCTGGGCCGCGAGACGGTGCAGACGCTGCCTTTCTACGCCAGCCGCGACCTGCTGCGCGAAGGCTTCACCGACTATTCCTTCGAGGCCGGCACGATCCGCCGCCGCTACGGCGAGGAAAGCGCCGATTACTCCGGCTTTGCCGGCATCGGCTCGCTGCGCTACGGCGTCGACGACACCCTGACCCTGGAATCGCATGTCGAGGCCGGCCGCGACGTGGTGCTCGGCGGCATCGGCGCGGTCTACGGCGTCGGCACCCTCGGCACCGTCAACGCCTCGGTCGCCGGCAGCCGGGCCGACGGCGACAGCGGGCTGCAATACTCGGTCGGGGTCGAGCATCTCGACCCGCGCTGGAACATCGGCCTGCAGCGCACCGGCACGATCGGCACCTACAAGGACGTCGCGGCGATCCAGGACGACATCGTGCAGCGCAGCGCCACCCGGCTGAACTTCAGCGTGAATTTCGATCGCGTGGGGGCCTTCGGCATCGCCTATATCGACACCGACCAGTCGCGCTTCGGCCGGTCGCGGATCGCATCCGGCAGCTACACCGTGACGCTGGTCGATGACGTGCAGTTGATGGCGACGGCCTTCCTCGACCTGCAGGACCGGTCGAATGGCGGGGTGATGCTGTCGCTGTCGGTCCCGTTCGGCGGCAACACCAATTTCGGCCTCGATGCCAACGCGCAGAACGGCCAGCGCTGGCTGACCCAGCGGGCCAGCTACACCCAGGACACCGGGGTCACCGACCGTGGCCTCGTGGTCAACCTGCAGGCCAGCGAGGGCGATCTCCGCCGCTATTACGGCCAGGTCGACTACCGCACGGCGATGGCCGACTTCACCGCCTCGGCCGACCAGATCGACGGCGCGACCAGCGTGCGGGGCGAGGTCCGTGGCTCGATCACCACCGCTGGCGGCGGCGTGTTCCTGGGCCAGCGCATCGATGACAGCTTCGCCGTGGTCGACACCGGCGTGCCCAATGTCGGCGTGACGCTGGAAAACCGGGAGATGGGGCGCACCAACGGCAGCGGCCAGCTGCTGGTCCGCGGCCTGCGCGCCTATGAGGCGAACAAGATGTCGATCGACGTCGCCGACCTGCCGGCCGACGCCGCCTTCGACGACACCCGCCGCAGCGTGGTGCCGGCCGACCGTAGCGGCATCGTCGTGCATTTCCCGGTGCAGGTCGGCGACGCGGCCACCGTGCTGCTGCACCGTCCCGACGGCAGCGCGGTGCCGCCCGGCGCCACCCTGGCGCTGGACGGCAGGGCGGAGCCGCTGCCGGTCGGCTATGACGGGCTGGCCTACGCCACCGGCCTGCAGCCGGAGAATACCGGGACCGTGACGCTGCCCGATGGCAGCCAGTGCCGGGTTGCCTTCGCCTTTGCCCCGGTGCCGGGCGAGATGCCCCAGATCGGCCCGGTCACCTGTGGAGGAACGCCATGAGACGGCTCCTGCCGGCCGCGTTGCTGGTCCTGCTGCTGTGCGTCCTGCGCAGCGGGCCGGCCTTTGCCCTGGGTGAAAGCTGCACGGTCACCACGACGTCCCTGGCCTTCGGCAATTTCGCGCCGCTGTCGGGCACGGTGCTCGACACCACGGCGACCGTCACCGTGAGCTGCGTCTGCCCGGTGCTGTGCCTCGGCATCAACTACACGGTCGCGGTCAGTTCAGGCGGATCCGGCACCTTCTCGCCCCGGCGGATGAGCGCCGGCACGCCGACTCTGGCCTATAACGGCTTCGACAGCGGCACCCGCACCACCGTCTGGGGCGACGGCACCGGCGGCACCACGGTCCAGTCGCGCTGCCGGCTGCTCGGCGCCATCGGCAGCGGCTGGGTCGAACCGATCACCTTCTACGGCCGCATCCCGGTCAGCACCGGGATCGCCCCCGGCAACTACACGGACAGCCTGACCGTGACGGTGACCTATAACGGCATCTCGCTCTGTCTCTAGCCCGACCATTCGGCCGCATCGCAGGAACCGGCGGCGCCGCCGGGCGTTTTTCTCCCGCGCCGGTCGGAAAGGCTTGAGCCCGCCCGCCCGGCACGTCAGAACGGCGTGTCCTGTCGTCGCGACCTGGAAGCGGAGCCCTTGATGAAACCCGTCCGAGCCATCCTTCTGCCCGCCCTCGCCGCAGCCCTCCTGTCCACCACTGCGGTGGCGCAGACCACGACGCAACGCTATGCCCCATGGCAGCCGCCGCAGCAGGACCAGACCAAGGCCTTGCTGGACGACCTGTCGCGGATGATCGAACAGGCCGAGCGCGACAAGGCGGCCAGCCCCGATTTCATCGCCGACCTGAAGGGGCTGAAGCAGCGCTATTCCGCCTCGGCCGCCGCCCCGGTCCCGGCAGCCCCTTTGCCGGCCGCGCCACCCGCCGCACCGGTTCCGGCCCCTGCGCCTGCGGCGGCACCCGCCGCGCCGGCACCGGCAGCGGCGGCCTCGCTCGCCGGCACCCGCGTCTTCAGCGACGATTTCAGCGACGGCAACTACACCGCCAACCCGACCTGGACGTCGCTGCAGGGCAGCTGGACGGTCGATTCGAACGGCCTGCAC
>NZ_JBYRFX010000687.1:0-2315 GCF_057815775.1 Inquilinus sp. | reverse complement strand
CGCCTTCGCCCCCGCCGCCGCCCGTCGCGCCTGCCCAGGTCGCACCTGCCGCCGGCCGGGTCGGAACGGTGGAGGAGGGCGCGGCGATCGCCGCGTTCCTCGAGGGCTGCGGCCTCAGCCAGCGCGAATGCGGCACAGCCGATATGGTGACCGTAATGCGGCGGGCCGGCCAGGCGCTGCGCCTGTCGGTGGCCAACCTGCACGACATCCTGGCGGCGCGGACCTCGACGAAGGAAGGCTTCGGCGTCGAGCGCACGATGCTGGGCCGGTCGCGGAACAACCCGCTCAAATTCGTCGCCGACCCCCATGACGCACTGATCGCCCTGCTGGTCGCCACCATCCCCGGCTTCCTCGTCGCAGACGAGGCGGTCGCGCAGGCGTTCACCGACATCAAGGAACATCAGATCTCGATGGTGGCGGCGATGCAGGCGGCGCTGGCGAGCGTCTGTCAGCAACTGGCGCCCCAGACGATCGAACGTGCGGTCTGTGCGCCCTCCGCGACGGAGCGCCTGATGCCGCGGCGGCGAGCGGCCCGCCAATGGCAGGCCTACAAGGCGGCCTTCGACGAGGTCACCGCCGGGCTCGACAACAATGCGCGCGAGGTCTTCGGCAGCGACTTCGTGCGGGCCTATCAGCACAACACGGCATCCGCCGGCGTCCAGCCGTCCGATGCCGAGGACGACAGGGTCCGGGCGGAGCCGCCCAAGACTGCCCAGGGCGGGTCGCTGCCGGACGAACGGAGAGACGTGGATGTCGGCTGACGAAACGGTCATCGCCTCGGCACCACCGCCGCGCCCCAACCCCGGGGGCCGGCTGTCTGTGGCCACGCCGGCATCGACATCGACGTCGCCCTCGGAGCGGCTGTGGGAATCGATCTGCGTCGATCGGCTCAGCCCGCTGGTGGCGGCCGCTCTGCCGCTGCTCGATCTCTGCGTCCGGCTCAAGACCAGCGCGTCGCATGCCGATGTCGAGGGCCTGCGGCTGCGGGTGTTGCGCGAGATCGACGCCTTCGAACGCCGGGTGACGCCGCTCGGCCTGGCGCCGCGCGCCATCCGGGCCAGCAAATACGCGCTGTGCGCGACCGTCGACGACCTCGTGCTGAACACGCCCTGGGGCAGCCGCAGCATCTGGACGACGCGCAGCATGGTGGGCTCGCTGTTCAGCGAGACCTGGGGTGGCGATCGGTTCTTCGACCTGCTGACGCAGCTGAAGAAGGATCCGGGCGTCAATGTCGATCTGCTGGAGCTGCTCTACTACTGCATCAGCCTCGGCTTCGAGGGCAAGTACCGGGTCGCGGCGCGCGGCGCTTCCGAACTCACCGTGCTGCGCGAGGATCTCTATCGCCTGATCCGGGCTGCGCGCGGCGAGTTCGAGCGCGACATCTCTCCGCACTGGCGCGGCGCCGCCAATGACGGCCGGTGGGCGGGCGACATCATCCCGACCTGGGTCGCGGCCGCGGTCACGGCACTCCTGCTCATCGGCCTCTATATCGGCCTCGCCTATCTCCTGAACGGCCGGTCCGACGGCCTGTTCGATCAGCTGGCCACCTTGCCGCCCAACGGGGCCGTCAGCCTCGCCAGAGTCGCGACGCCGCCGCCGCCGCCCGTCGTCATCCAGCAATCCGAGCGGCTGCGGCGCTTCCTCGAACCGGAGATCAGAGAGGGCCTGGTGACGGTGAAGGAAGACGCGCAGACGATCACCGTGCTGATCCGGGGGGCCGGCATGTTCGAATCCGGCAGCGCCAGCGTCATCACATCGTTCACGCCGCTGCTCGATCGTATCGGCCAGGCCTTGAACGACCAGCCCGGCGCGGTGCTGGTGACCGGCCACACCGACACGACCCCGATCCACAGCCTGGCCTTCCCCTCGAACTGGCACCTGTCGGTGGCCCGGGCGACCAATGTCGGCCAGATCATCCAGTCCAAGATGAGCGATCCCGCGCGCCTCACTGAGGAGGGGCGCGGTTCGAGCGAACCAATCGCCTCGAACGATACCGCCGACGGCCGACAGCTGAACCGGCGGATCGAAGTCATCATCAATAAGACGAAGTAGAGCGACGCAAATGGTTCAAACCATCAAAGGCCTGCTGCTGTCGCGCTACGCCTTCGTCGCGCTCGGCATCGTGGTGCTCGCCGCGCTCGTCTTCCTGGTCGGGCCGATGATTTCAATCGGCGGCGTGACGCCGCTCGAAAGCCCGGCCAGCCGGATGGTCGTCGCCTTCCTGATGCCGACCTTCTACTTCGGCACCATGATGATCCGTCAGCGCGGCACGCAGATGATCAACTCCCGCGTGTCGGCCGCTCTGGGACAGGGCG
>NZ_JBYRFX010000686.1:0-15091 GCF_057815775.1 Inquilinus sp. | reverse complement strand
ACCGTATCGATCCCGCCGCCCGCCGCCTCGATCACGCGATCCCCGATGGAATCGACACCATAGGTGTCGTTGCCCGCGCCGCCGCTCAGCACGTCGTCGCCGAGCCCGCCGATCAGCGTGTTGGCGCCGGCATTGCCGGTGAGGCTGTTGTTCAGCGAGTTGCCGAAGCCGTTGATGTCGGCCGTTCCGGTCAGCACCAGGTTCTCGATGTTGGCGCCCAGCGAGAACTTGACCGCGGATTGGACGGTGTCGATCCCCTCGCCTGCCGCCTCGGTCACCACGTCGCCGATCGCGTCCACGACATAGGTGTCGTTGCCGGCCGCACCGGCCAGCGTGTCGTTGCCCAGCCCTCCGTCCAGCAGGTCGTCGCCCGCTTGGCCGTAAAGCTGATCGTCGCCGGCCAGGCCATAGATCTGGTCCGCCACGGCGCTGCCGACGATCCGGTCAGCCGCCGACGTGCCCGTAAACACCGCCATGATATCTCCCCCTTCATGCGCGCTGCGGCCGTTGTTCCCCAGCCGCCCGGCGCCTATGTCAGAACAGCCCGATCGTCAGGAAAACACGAAATCCGAAGCATGAAGCTGGGATGCGTCGGTGATCCCGGTCAGGGTGATGGTGATGTCAGCCGTGCCGTTGCCATCGGTGTCGACGAACAACTGGCCATCGGCAAACCGAGCTTCGGTGTGACCGCCGGAGGTGAAGGCCGACGCGCCGAGGTAACTGAAGGTGCCGTGCAGCAAGCTCTGGAACACGAGCTTGTCGCCCTGGGCCACACTGAAGTCGGTGATCGTGTCTCCACCATCCAAAATGCTCGAATATTCGAACATATCAGCGCCCGCGCCTCCAGTCAGCGAATCAGCTCCGTGCCCACCCGACAAATGGTCGGCCCCGCCTTTCCCGTCCAGGATGTCATTACCATCGCCACCGCTGAACCAGTCGGCGGAGCCGGCGCCGGACACAGTGTCGGCCTTAGCGCCCCCAACCACATCGAAGCCATTCCCCTTGTCGGACAGGAGTATGGTGTTGCCTTGATCGGAAAGACGGAAACTCATCAACCCATGCGGCAAATCTACAGCAAAATTCCTTTGAAGTTCTGTCGTCGACAGATCGACTACTCCTGATCCAACGATGGTGACGACATCCGCTCGCAATCGATAGAGCCCGTTTAGATCACTAGCGTTTAAGATTGCGTCTATACAGAGCAAACTTATTATCTCTATATTTTCAATTTCTACTTTAGTTAGATCAATAATATCATCAGAAAATCCAGAATACCCCACAGTTGATAAATAATCGAATCCATTTCCTCCGTCGTAGATTTCACCGCTTTCTATTTCCCCTTCTTCTATATACAGTAAATCCGAACCATCTCCTCCAAAAACCTCATCCCTCCCTAGACCACCATATAGGGAGTCATTTCCACCTTCACCATATATTATATCATTCCCGTCAGCGGCGCGAATTTCGTTCTCACCGCCACCGCCAGTGATTACATTGTTCAAAGAATTGCCCGATGCACTTATAAAATCATTATCAGAACCAATAATTAGATTTTCTACATTTTGCCCCAATGTGTAGCCGATGGATGAAATTACGGTATCAATACCCTCATCATTAGCTTCAATCACTACATCGGTGCTAAAAGATGAAGGATAGAATTCATCTATGTAGTAAGTGTCGTTTCCGATGCCGCCAATCAAGCGATCAACGCCGTGTCCGCCTGAGAGAATGTCATTACCTTCCTTACCTTCCAGGGTGTTCGCACCATCGTTGCCAAAGATCGAATTGTTGAGCGCGTTGCCGGTTCCGTTGATCTGTGTTGTCCCGGTCAGCGTGAGATTCTCGACGTTGGCGCCCAATGCATAGCCAATAGCAGACTGGACGGTGTCGATCCCCTCGTCCACCGCCTCTGTCACCACGTCGCCGGCGTTGTCGACGTCGTAGATATCGTTGCCGAGGCCGCCCTGCAAATGGTCCGCCCCGGCGCCACCGATCAGATGGTCGTCACCGAGGCCGCCCTGCAGGATGTTCGCCCCGGCATTGCCGGTGAGGGTGTTGTTCAGCGAATTGCCGAAGCCGCTGATCGCCGCTGAACCTGTCAGCAGCAGGTTCTCGATGTTGGCGCCCAACGAAAACTTCACTGAGGACTGGACGGTGTCGATGCCCCCGCCCGCCGCCTCGATCACGCGATCCCCGATGGAATCGATACCGTAGGTGTCGTTCCCGCCGCCGCCGCTCATCACGTCGTCGCCGAGGCCGCCAACCAATGTATTGGCGCCGGCATTGCCGGTGATCGTGTTGTTCAGGGAATTGCCAAAGCCGTTGATATCCGTGG
This sequence comes from Inquilinus sp., assembly GCF_057815775.1. Classification (NCBI taxonomy): domain Bacteria; kingdom Pseudomonadati; phylum Pseudomonadota; class Alphaproteobacteria; order Rhodospirillales; family Rhodospirillaceae; genus Inquilinus; species Inquilinus sp. The sequence goes on along the minus strand of NZ_JBYRFX010000686.1, from coordinate 12,756 downwards.
CCCCGATCAACATCAGGTTCTCGACATTCGCCCCGAGCGAGAACGACACTGACGACCGGACGGTGTCGATGCCCTCGCCCAGCGCCTCGGTCACCACGTCGCCGGCCGTGTCGACCTCGTAGAGATCGTTGCCGAGGCCGCCCTGCAAATGGTCCGCCCCGGCCCCGCCGATCAGATGGTCGTCGCCGGCGCCGCCCTGCAGGATATTGGCCCCGGCGTTGCCGGTGAGGGTGTTGTCCAGCGAGTTGCCGAAGCCGCTGATCGCCGCCGACCCTGTCAGCAGCAGGTTCTCGACATTGGCGCCGAGCGAGAACTTCACCGAGGACTGGACGGTGTCGATGCCCCCGCCCGCAGCCTCGATCACGCGGTCTCCGATGGAATCGACGCCATAGGTGTCGTTGCCCGCCCCGCCGCTCAGCACATCGTCGCCGGCGCCGCCGATCAGCGTGTTGGCGCCGGCATTGCCGGTGAGGCTGTTGCTCAGCGAATTGCCGAAGCCATTGATCGCGGCCGTCCCGGTCAGCACCAGGTTTTCGACATTGGCTCCGAGCGAGAACGTCACCGCGGACTGGACGGTGTCGATCCCTTCGCCCGCCGCCTCGGTCACCACGTCGCCGATCGCGTCCACGACATAGGTGTCGTTGCCGGCGGCACCGGCCAGCGTGTCGTTGCCCAGCCCCCCGTCCAGCAGGTCGTCACCGGCCTGGCCGTACAGCTGATCGTTCCCCGCCAAGCCATGGATCTGGTCCGCCACGGCGCTGCCGACGATCCGGTCAGCCGCCGACGTGCCCGTAAACACCGCCATGATCTCTCCCCCTTCATGCGCGCTGTGGCCGTTGTTCCCCGGCCGCCCGGCGCCCATACCAGCTTAATCCGCGCTTCAGCCCGCTCCGCAATCCCCTATCGACAATTTAGCAAAAAAATCACATGGCCCGGCTGAGCGGCGGATCCGCGCCGCCTGTGCTAGGGTCGCCGCGCCCGATCCGCCTTCCGACCTGCCGCCCGAGACCGCCATGGCCCGCCGCCTGCCCCCGCTTGTCGCGCTTCGCGCCTTCGAGGCCGTCGGCCGGCTGGGCAGCGTCCGCGCCGCGGGGGATGAGCTGGCGGTCAGCCACACCGTGGTGTCGCGCCATGTCCGCAACCTGGAGCAGCGCATCGGCACCCGGCTGCTGCGCCCCGCCGGCCGCGGCCTGGCGCTGACGCCGGAGGGCGCGCGCTTCCTGGGCCAGGTGGCGCAGGCGCTGGACCTGATCGAGCACGCCACCGCCGAGCTGTCGGCGCCCCGGCGCCGGACCCTGGCGATCTGGTGCGCCCCCGGCGTCGCCTCGCGCCGGGTGCTGCCGAAGCTGCCCGAGCTGGAGGCGCTGCTGCCGGAGCAGGAGATCACCCTGCTGCCGACCCTGGCCCGGCCCGATTTCGCCCGCGCCGGCCTGGGCCCCGATGGCGCCGATGCCGAGATCATCTACCTCGAGACCGCGGAGCCGCGCGACGGGGTGCGGGCCGAGCTGCTGTCCAGCCCACGCGTCTTCCCGGTGGCCAGCAGCGCCTTCCGCGCCCGCTATGCCGATGTGACGGCTCCGGCCGATCTGCTGCGCCTGCCGCTGATTCATGAGGAGTCGACCGAGCAGTGGGAGCGCTGGCTGCGCCAGGCCGGCGTGGCCGAGGTGCCGCCGCTGCGCGGGCCGCGGCTGTGGCACGCCCATCTGGCGATCGAGGCGGCGCGGCTGGGCCAGGGCGTCGCCTTGGCCAATGCGGTGCTGGCCGGGGAGGACCTGGCGACCGGCGCGCTGGTCGAGGTGGTGCCGTCCGACATCCGCCTCGGCGGCTATTACTTCCTGTCCGCCGCGGCGCGCTGGCAGGACCCGGATCTGGCCACGCTGCGGCAATGGCTGCGCGCGCTGTTCGCCACACGGCCCGAACATGGGCCGGGGAATGGTGCCTAAAAGACACCGGATGGGTTCAAACTAGGCGATTGTGCAGCGGCCCTGCCGCACCGACTCTGTATGGGACCGCCCGAACCCGGGACGCGGTCCGGACCGAGCCCCAGCTTCGAGGACACGCATGACCACCAATGCCGAGCTTCTCACCCGCCGCAACGCCGCCGTCATCCGCGGGGTGGGGCACGCCACACCGATCTCCGCCGCCCGCGCGCTGAACTCGGAGGTCTGGGACGTCGAGGGCAAGCGTTACGTCGACTTCGCCGGCGGCATCGCCGTGGTCAACACCGGGCATTGCCATCCCAAAGTGATCGCCGCGGTCAAGGCGCAGATGGAGAATTTCACCCACACCTGCTTCCAGGTGTTGATGTACGAGCCGTATATCGAGCTGGCCGAGAAGCTGAACGCGCTGGCGCCGATCTCCGGCCCGCTGAAGTCGATCTTCCTGACCACCGGCGCCGAGGCGACCGAGAACGCGATCAAGATCGCCCGCGCCGCCACCGGCCGGTCCGGTGTCATCGCCTTCACCGGCGCCTTCCACGGTCGCACCATCCTGGCCTCGGCCATGACCGGCAAGGTCGTGCCGTACAAGAAGGGCCTCGGGCCCACCCTGCCAGATGTCTGGCACGTGCCGTTCCCGGTCGCCCATCACGGCGTCACGGTCGAGGATTCGCTGCGGCACCTGAACTTCCTGTTCAAGGCCGATGTCGACCCGTCGCGCGTCGCTGCGATCATCCTCGAGCCGGTGCAGGGCGAAGGCGGCTTCTACGAGGTGCCGCCCGAGCTGATGCGCGCGCTGCGCCGGGTCTGCGACGAGCACGGCATCGTGCTGATCGCCGACGAGGTCCAGACCGGCTTCGGCCGCACCGGCAAGATGTTCGCGATGGAGCATTACGACGTCGAGGTCGACCTGATCTGCGTCGCCAAGAGCCTGGCCGGCGGCTTCCCGCTGTCCGGCGTGATCGGCAGGGCGCCGATCATGGACGCGGCCGACCCGGGCGGGCTGGGCGGCACCTATGCCGGCAACCCGCTGTCCTGCGCCGCGGCGCTGGCGGTGCTGGAGGTGTTCAAGGAAGAGAAGCTGCTGGACCGGTCCAACGCCATCGGCGCCCGGATCAAGGCGCGGCTGGAGACGCTGTCGCGGCGCAACGACCTGCTGCCGATCGCGTCGATCCGCGGCCTGGGCGGCATGGTCGCCTTCGAGATCGTCAAGTCGCGCGGCACCAACGACGCCGATGCCGACGCCACCAAGCGGGTGACCCAGAAGGCCTACGAAAACGGCCTCGTGCTGCTGTCCTGCGGCGTCAACGCCAACGTCATCCGCATCCTGGTGCCGCTGACCGCCAGCGACGCCATCGTCGATGAGGGCCTGGATGTGCTGGAGACGGCCCTGGCAGCGGGCTGATCCTTCTTCTCTGTTCACTGTCATTGCCCGGCTTGCCCTCGGATCAAGTCCAAGGGGGGCAATCCAGGAGCCACGAAGAGCCGCTCTCGATGGCCTCTGGATCCTCGGGTCAAGCCCGAGGATGACAGGACAAAAAGCAGCGGCAGAGACACTGCATCCAACAGCGCGCCCCAACCGGCGCCACCCTCCTCCGTGACCCCGTGAGGTCCCCATGTCGACCGTGACCACCTTGTCCCTGAACGACCCAACCCTGCTGAAGAGCCAGTGCCTGGTCGATGGCGCCTGGATCGGCGAGGCCGTCGATCCCGTCGTCAACCCCGCCACCGGCGAGACCCTGGGCCTCGTGCCCCGCTTCGCCGAGCGCGAGACCACCGATGCCGTCGAGGCGGCCGAGACCGCCTTCGGCCCCTGGGCCAAGAAGACGGCCAAGGAGCGCTCCGTCATCCTGCGCCGCTGGTTCGACCTGATCATCGCGAACAAGGAAGACATCGCGCTGATCATGACCAGCGAGCAGGGCAAGCCGCTGGCCGAGGCGCGCGGCGAGGTCGACTACGCCGCCTCCTTCGTCGAGTTCTATGCCGAGGAGGCCAAGCGCATCTACGGCGAGACCATCCCGAGCCATCGCGCCGACGCGCGGATCCTGGTGATGAAGCAGCCGATCGGCGTGGTCGCGGCGATCACGCCGTGGAACTTCCCGGCGGCGATGATCACCCGCAAGGTCTCGCCGGCGCTGGCCGCCGGCTGTACCGCCGTGATCAAGCCGGCGCCGGAGACGCCGCTGACCGCCCTGGCCCTGGCCGAGCTGGCGGTGCGCGCCGGCGTGCCGGCCGGCGTGCTGAACATCATCACCGGTGACGCGCCCAAGATCGGCAAGGTCCTGACGGGCCACCCCGCCGTGAAGTTCGTCGGCTTCACCGGGTCGACCGAGATCGGCAAGCTGCTGATGCGCCAGGCCGCGGACACGGTGAAGAAGGTCGGGCTGGAGCTGGGCGGCAACGCGCCGTTCATCGTGTTCGACGATGCCGACATCGATGCCGCGGTCGAGGGCGCGCTGGCCTCGAAGTTCCGCAACATGGGCCAGACCTGCGTCTGCGCCAACCGGATCTACGTCCAGGACGCGGTCTACGACGATTTCGTCGCCCGCTTCGCCGCCAAGGTCAAAGCGATGCCGGTCGGCAACGGCACAGAGGCTGGCGTGGTCCAGGGCCCGCTGATCACCATGGAGGCGGTCGAGAAGATCGAGCGCCACATCGCCGACGCCACCGCCAAGGGCGCCACGGTGGTGACCGGCGGCCACCGCCATGCGCTGGGCCGCACCTTCTTCGAGCCGACGGTGCTGTCCGGCGCCACCACCGAGATGGTGGTGACGCAGGAGGAGACCTTCGGCCCGCTGGCGCCGATCTACCGCTTCCGCGACGAGACGGATGTGGTGGCCCAGGCCAATGCGACGCCGTTCGGCCTGGCCGCCTATTTCTACGCTCGCGATTTGGGCCGGGTGTTCCGGGTGGCGGAGGCGCTGGATTACGGCATCGTCGGCGTCAATGCCGGCGTCGTCGCCACCGAGGTCGCGCCGTTCGGCGGGGTCAAGGAATCCGGCCTCGGCCGCGAAGGCTCGCACCACGGCATCGAGGAGTTCGTGGAGCTGAAATACGTCCTGCTGGCGGGCATGGGCGCGTAGTGTCGATGCACCCATGACGCTGGCTCCATAAGAGAACCGTCATTGCGAGGAGGCGAAGCCGACGAAGCAATCCATGCCGCCGCTCGTCGTGGCCCTGGATTGCTTCGCTGCGCTCGCAATGACGATTTCTTTGCTGGTCCGCCGGTGTAATGCCAGGGAAGGCCCTGTGGCCTTCCCCCCTATCTTCAGAACCTTTTGATCGCCCCCGGCTCGACCACCGCCATGGTGAAGCGCACGGGGCGCCGGCCCTTGCAGGCATAGGCATGCGGCCGGTCGCTGTGCAGCAGGGCCGAGGTGCCGGCCGGCAGATCATGCTCCTGGCCTTCGACCTCCAGCCGCAGGGTGCCGGCGGTGACGTGCAGCAGTTCGCGCGTGCCGGCGGGGTGAGGATCGGAGATGTGCCGTTCGCGCGGCTTCAGCTCCCAGCTCCACAGCTCCAGCATGTCCGGCCCCTCGGTGCCGACCAGCAGCACCGCGGCGCCGCCTTCCGGCCCGGCCCACAGCCGCGCCGCCTCGTCCGGCCCGACCAGCCGCACCGCCTCCTCCGACCCCAGATCGACCAGCTGCGCCACCGGGACGCCGAGCGCCGCGGCCACCCGGCACAGCGTGCCGATCGACGGGTTGGAGCGGGCGCCTTCGATCTGCACCAGCATGCCCTTGCTGACGCCGGAGGCCTTGGCCAGCCCGTCCAGTGACAGTCGCCGCGCCCGGCGCAGCTCACCGACATGGCGCGCCACCGCAGCGGATGTCGCCCCCGCCATCCCGGCATCCCCTTCGGGCCCGGCGGTCATTATACTGACCTTCTCGGTCATGATGATCTATTCATCGTGATTGTCCCCCTGGTTACTTTAGCGGACGGACCCGATGCTGTCGCCCCACGGATCGTATCAGCGCCCCTGCTGCGCGAACTGGGCGATCAGGTCGTCCGCCCGGGACAGGAACAGCTTCAGCAGCGGCGACGTGTTCTCCCTGTGATGGCCGAGAACCAGCTCGATGCCGGGCACCTCGCCCTGCAGCGGCCGGCTGGTCACGGTCGAGGGCAGGAAGTTCCGGGCATAGAGCGGCAGCAGGGCGACGCCCCCGGTAGAGGCCACCAGCGACATCGCCATGGAGAGATGGTCGACCTCATGGTCCGGCGTGATGTCAAGGCCAATGCGCCTGACATAGCCGTCGATGACCCGCCGCAGCACCGGTGCGGTCTGCGAAACGCTGATGAAGACCTCCCCGGCCAGCGCCCGCGGATCGATCGTGGCCGATGCGGCCAGGCGGTGGTCGGTGCGCATCACCGCCACCAGCGGCTCACGGGTCAGGGTCCTGAACGCCAAATCCGGCATCCCCTCCTCCCGCCGCAGGAACGCGACATCGATCTTGCCCCGCAGCAGATCGGCCGCGAGCGCCGGCGAGATCTGGCTGGAGATCACCACCTCGATGCTGGGCAGTTCGTCGCGCAGGATCCGCAGGGCGGCGGGCAGCCAGTCCATCTCCTGCCCGGTCAGGAAGCCCATGACGAAACTGGTCTTGGCCGGATGGGCGGCCCGCCGCGCCGCCTCACCGGCGGCCTCGACCTGTGACAGGGCCAGCCGGGCATGGTCGAGGAAGGCCCGGCCCGCGGCCGTCAGTTCGATTCCGCGCGGGCTGCGGGTCATCAATTGGGCGCCGACCTCCAGCTCCAAATCGCGCATCTGCCGGCTGAGCGAGGGCTGTGCCGTGTGCAGCCGCCGCTCGGCCGCCAAGGTCAGGCTTCCCTCTTCCGCCACGGCGATGAAATAGCGCAGATGCCTGAGTTCCACTGCTCCGCCCCATGCCTGCGAGGTATGGCGACGACCGTACAAAGTGTTTCCGCCCGCCGCCAGGAGAACCTGGATCTTCATAAGGCCGGCATACCACGGGCACATCCCGCCATGGCGAGAGCGCATTCCCGATCGGCGGCGGCAACCGCTAGCTTCGATCCAAAGCGGGAGGGACACCGGCAGGCCGGCTCCCATCGCCTTGGCCATCCGGTGCCCTTGGATTTGTGCATCGAGGGTGCCATGAGCGGCGAGACGAGTCTGCCACATCTTGGATTTTACGAAAAAGCCACCAGCCTCAATGCCCGGGCGGTCGAGGCGATGATCGCTGATGAGAAGGCGCGGCTTCTGGAGGACATTCGCGGCCGGGCCGAGACTTGGCGCACCGCCGGCGACCCATCCATCCCCCTCGATCTATCGGCCCTGGGCGCAACGATCCCCCTGGCCCTCATACAGGCACTCGACGCCCTGGCCGGCGCCGACAACCCGGTCGCGGGCGTGCGCAATCTCGACCTCAGCAACAACGGCCTGGGGTCTATCGATCTTACTCCGATCGCGGCCCGCCTCAGTCCGACAGATCTCAAGCTGTCCCATTGCAACTTGACGACCTTGGGGCGGCTCCCGCCATCGTTGATAAGACTCTGGATCTCGAACAAGCTGGTCGGCCTCAGGGACAATCCACTCCCCGAGGGCGATCTCGCCGCGCTCACGGCCATGGAAGAGTCCGCAAACCGGACCTGGACCGGCAAGCCCCCCGTCGGCGCGAAGCTGCCGGATAGCAGGATCGAAGCTTGGCTCGACTATCCCAAATGGGCCGCCTGGGCCGAGATGGGTCCGAACCAGGATTCTCGCAAGGACGCGATCCGGCGGGTCGTCGACTGGATCGCCGCCGGCAATGTCGAAGCCACCCTGGACCTGTCCGGTCTCGGTTTGACAAGCCTGCCCCCCGACCTGCCGGCGACGGTCTTCAAGCTCGACATCAAGGGCAACGCCCTGCAACGGCCGAATCCGTCCCTGGTGGAACGGGCGATCACGCATTGCGAGATCGAGGGCGGAGCCGACTCGCTGCGCCCGGAGGATCTCCAGGCCCTGGCGGCGATGGCGGAGACCGCGAACCAGCCCTGGCACAGCGAGGATCCCGTCAAGACGAGAGTGTTGCCGCCATCCAGGCATGATGCCTGGGGGGGCTACCCGGCCTGGTCGGCCTGGGCCGATGCGGCGGAGGGCCCGAACGAACGGCGGCGCGACGCCGTCGACCGGCTGGTCGAGTGGATCGCGGCGGGAAATGTCGACGCCACTCTCGACCTCTCGGGGCTCGGCCTCACCGGCCTGCCGCCGGATCTGCCCAAGACGATCGCCGGGCTCGATGTCGCCAGAAACGGCCTGACGCATGTGCCGCCCGGGCTGCCCGCCACACTCGAGACGCTCGATCTCAGTGACAACACCATCGACGCCGTGGACGACGCATTCCTGAAGGTCTGGCTGTCCGATTGCGCGGTCGGCATCAAGGGGAACTCGCTGCCGGAGCGGGACGCTGCCGCCCTGGCCATCATGCACAAGACAAAGTCGGAGCCCTGGCGAGGGGTTCCGAAGCCCGAAGCGAAACGCCAGTCGTTCCAGCTCGCCGGGGACGGCACCGCCGATATGGGAGGATCAAAGGCAGAAGCCTGGCAGGGCTATGCCGCATGGTCCGAATGGGCAGTGGCAGGGACATCGAACGAAGAAAAGCGCAGCGAAGCGATGCAGCGCCTGATGGCTTGGACGGCCGATGGCGTCCTGTCCGAGCCCCTCGATCTGTCCGGCCTCGGCCTGACCAGCCTGCCGCGGCACCTCCCGGCACGGACCCTGATCCTCAAGCTCGATCGCAACCAACTGTCCACATTTCTGGAGCGGGAGGGAGAGGCACTGCAGTTCTTCAAGCTCGCCACGGAGATGTCGCTCACCCGCAATGGCCTGACGTCGCTGCCGCCTCTGGGTCCGAACGTGAAGATCCTGCATGCCGACGACAATGCGATCGAGGTGCTGGGTGATACCCTCCCCCCCAAGCTTGTGGAGATCAGCCTTCGGAACAATCGACTGAAGGACCTTGGAACGGCACTGCCGTTTTCGGTGCGCAAAATCGATGCTCGCGGCAACCCGATCACCACAGTCGGCCGGGGTGTCATGTCGTTGCAGATATCGGGATGCCAGCTCGATATCGATGACCCGTTGCTTGGGGAAGACGAACGCACCCTTGTCTCGACCTTGCGCCAGGCGGCTTCGACGAAGCTGCCCGCCTATCGCGCGCAGAAAGATCTGCTGATCGGCGGCCAGGATACGCCCGCCCTCTTCAAGACCCTTCAGGCCACAAAGGCCAGCCTCGCTGCCATCGATTTCCTCCGAACGGCAACACGAACCAGCGCCCTGCAAAAGCGGGGAGCCAAGGTCGTCGCGAGCATCGGGATCGGGACAGCCAGGCAGCGGCTCAATGAACAGATCCGCAGCAACGAAGCCGCCGAACTCAATCGGAGCGTGACGACGCGCATCGGCTTACTTCTCGATGATGTGGAACCGAAGCTGAAGGCGCTGCAGGGGCTCCTCGCAAGAGCCACGGCTGCCGTCAGCCGGCTTGAAACCGACATCGACGACGATTCCCTAGACATTAAAAAACAATACAACTCGGTCGAAAGTCTCTGCATCAGCGTCCGCTCGAATAGAGACAGCGTGCAGGACGCAGGGCAGTTGATTGATCCGGAATTGGTCGGGGCAGGCCTGCCGGGCTACGACACCCGCCGATGGGCTGCAGCGTGGGAGATGTGGCAGGCTTGCACGCCGAACCCGCTGTTCGTGCGGCTTGCGGAGATCAAGAAGCAGCTGCCGTCCAAAGCCGAGGATGAGACGGCGGGTTCCCCTTCCTGATTGTTACGCCACCGGGTTGACAAGCCAATCCGGTTCGCGGCAGAGTCTGCAATCGATTGTGCAATCGATTGTTAACAAGGCCGCCGGTCATGAGCCGCCTGGCCGCCAGTAGGGGAGCCGCAGATGAATGCCGCCGCCCGCATTGCGCCGGTGATCCGCAAACCCTGGTACCGGGTGCTCTACATCCAGGTGCTGATCGCGATCGCGCTGGGCATCGCGCTGGGCCATTTCCAGCCGGCGGTGGCGATCGACATGAAGCCGCTGGGCGACGGCTTCATCAAGCTGGTCAAGATGGTGATCGCCCTGGTGATCTTCTGCACCGTGGTCAGCGGCATCGCCGGCATGAGCGACATGAAGAAGGTCGGCCGGGTCGGCGGCAAGGCGCTGCTGTATTTCGAGGTGGTGTCGACCATCGCCCTGGTGATCGGGCTGGTGGTGGCGAAGCTGGTCAAGCCCGGCGCAGGCTTCAACGCCGACCCCGCCACGCTCGACGCCAGTGCAGTGGCGACCTATGCCGGCCAGGCGAAGGGCCAGACCATCGCCGACTTCCTGCTGAACATCATCCCGAACACGGTGGTCGACGCGCTGGCCCGCGGCGACATCCTGCCGGTGGTGCTGGTGTCGATCCTGTCCGGTGCCGTGCTGTCCCATCTCGGCGACCGCGCCGGCCCGCTGCGCGAGGCGATCGAGGCCGGGTCGAAGCTGGTGTTCGGCGTGATCAACGTGATCATGCGCCTGGCCCCGATCGGCGCGTTCGGCGCCATGGCCTTCACCGTCGGCCGCTATGGCGTTTCCGTGCTCGGGCCGCTGGCGGCGCTGGTCGGCACCTTCTACCTGACCAGCGCGATCTTCGTGTTCGGCGTGCTGGGTGTCATCGCCTGGTGGACGGGCTTCAACATCTTCAGGTTCCTGCTCTACATCAAGGAGGAGATCCTGATCGTGCTCGGCACCTCCTCCTCCGACCCGGCCCTGCCCAGCCTGATGGCCAAGCTGGAGCGGGCGGGCTGTTCCAAGCCCGTGGTCGGGCTGGTGGTGCCCACCGGCTATGTCTTCAACACCGACGGCACCTCGATCTACATGACGCTGGCGGCGCTGTTCGTCGCCCAGGCCACCAACACCGACCTGTCGCTGGGGCAGGAGCTGGCGATCTTCGCCGTGGCCATGCTGACCTCGAAAGGCGCCTCCGGCGTCACCGGCGCGTCCTTCATCGCCCTGGTCGGCACCTTGTCCGTGGTGCCCAGCATCCCGGTCGCCGGCATGGCGCTGATCCTGGGCATCGACCGGTTCATGAGCGAGGCGCGGGCGCTGGTGAACATGATCGGCAACGGCGTCGCCACCGTGGTGATGGCGAAATGGGAGGGGGAACTGGACATGGCCCGGCTGCGGGCGGCGCTGTCCGGCGCGCCGTTGCCGGAACCGGAGGCCGAAGGCGACACGGCGCCGCCCGAGGCGATTCCGGCCGGCCTCGCCGTCGGCCGTTTGGGCGGCGGCGCCTGAGGCCTGTCCGGATCACCGGCCGTCGTCTTCCGCGACGTAACACGGATATTTCGCCTTCTGCCGCCGGGCGATGCCGGGGTCGAGCTCGACGATCACCAGCGGCGCATCGGCCGAGGTCTCGGCCAGCAGCGTGCCGTCAGGCGCGAAGGCCAGGCCGCAGCCACCGAACTCCGGGCTGCCGGCCGCGGCGCCGATCCGGTTCGAACTGACGACATAGCTGCCGGAGACGATGGCCGCCATGGCGCCGCCGGTGGCCCAGAAGCCACGGTCAGGCCCTGTGGCGCGGGGCACCACGATCAGGTCGGCCCCGGCCCGGCCGTAGCGCCGCGCGTGCTCGTTGAACATCAGCTCGGTGCACAGCAGCACGCCGACCGCCAGCCCGGCGACCCGATGCAGGCCGAAGCCGCCGTCACCCCGGAACCAGGTCGCCTCGTACCAGCCGGCCTCCTCGGGGAAGAACCGCTTGCGGTGCAGCGGCTGCACCCGGCCGGCCTCCAGGGCGAAGGCCTCGTTCGCCAGGCGGTCGCCGGCCCGGACCGGGCGGGACGAAATCACCGCCGGCACGCCGAGGGCGGCCAGAGCCTCCAGGCCGCGCTCATGCAGCGCGACGCTGCGCTCGGCCGCGTCCGGGTCGAACCGCTCCGCCCCGGCCAGCCAGGGGCCGAACGGCATCTCGTTGGTGACCAGCAGGTCCGGCCGCGCCGCCTCGACCTGCCGGCGGACCGCATCCCACCCGGCACCAGCGGGATCGAGCCCTTCGGGCCACTCGACAAAGGCGCAGCGGATCATGGAATCCTCCATCCTCAACAACGCCAGTTGTAGCGGAGGACGGGCGCCATGACAGCGCCCGTGAAGACCCGTTACGCCGCCACCGTGCCCTTGCGGATGATGACGTTGCCGTAGAACAGCCGCTCGCCGGTGGCGATCACCAGCGAGGCCTGCTTGGCCCGGTCGTAGAAGGCGAAGCGCTCCAGCAGCGTCAGCCGGTGCCCGCCCGCGACCCGGCCCAGCGCGTCGCGGATCAGGGTGTGGGCCGGCATCACCTCCGTCGGGTTGCCGATCACCTCCATGCCCAGCACCGGGTCGGGCTCGGAGTCGTCGATCGGCAGCACGCTCAGCACCGCGCGCAGCATGCTCTTGAGATCCGCCGCCTCCATCCGCACCAGGCGCCGGGCCACGGTCTCGGCCGGGAAGCTGCCATCGGCGATCACCAGCTCGTCGCCATGCCCCATGGCGCGCAGGCCGTGCAGGATGTCTGGCCCCAGGATGGGGTCGATTCCGATCAGCATGGGGTCGATCCTTCGTCTCGATGGGGGTGTTTGGGAAACAGCATCATGGCGTCGGCGCGCCCGGGGCGATCAGGCCTTCGGCGCGCAGCTCGGCCCACAGGTCGGCCGGGATGGGATGGCGGAACAGCTCCTCGTTCTCGACCAGCTCGGCCGCGGTGCGGGCGCCGGTCAGGATCGAGGCGACGGCCGGATGGGCCGTCGGGAACTGGATCGCCGCGGCCTTCAGCGGCACGCCATGGCGCCGGCACACCACGTCCAGCGCCTG